>USIL01000007.1:0-15564 GCA_900554655.1 uncultured Collinsella sp. | reverse complement strand
CGGTTTGAGGGGCAAGGTCGGGTGCTTGGGAAACCCGCGGGGATTAGAGAGATTTGATACGAGTACCCGCGGCCGTATCCTCAATGGTGAGGCCCAGGTCCTTGAGCTGGTCGCGGATGGCGTCGGCCAGATCCCAGTTCTTGGCGGCGCGGGCTTCGGCGCGGGCCTCGAGAATCTTGGCAGCGGCCTCGTCCACGTCGTCACCCGTATAGGCGACCAAACCGGCGGCAACGCCCAGCAGACCCAGCGGCAGCTCGACCTTGGGCTCGGGAAGCTCGACGCCAAGCGTATCGAGCAGCTCGGCCAGCGTGTCGGCGGCGGCAAGCGCGGCGGCCTTGTCGGCAGCGTCGCCCGCCTGCTCCAAGTACTGGTTGCACTCGGTCACAAAGCCAAAGACGGCACCCATGGCACCAGCGGTGTTAAAGTCGTCGTCCATGCACTCCTTAAAGGCAGCACGAGTCTCAGCGGCCTTGGCGGCAAATGCCTCGGCGGCAGCCACATCGGCATCGGCCGTCGCATGGTTCGCGGCCCAGCGCAGGTTCTCGACCGTACCGGCGATACGCGTGAGCGAGTTCTCGGCACCCTCCAGGCGCTCCCAAGAAAAGTCGAGCGGCGAGCGATAGCTCGTCTGCAGCATCAGAAGGCGCAGGGCGGCAGCGGAGTGCTGCTCGAGGACCTCGGCCAGCGTAAAGAAGTTGCCGAGCGACTTGGACATCTTCTCGCCGTCTACCAGCAGCATGCCCGTGTGCATCCAAGTGCTGGAGAAGCCCTGGTGCCAGGCGCAGGTGGCCTGGGCGCACTCGTTCTCGTGATGCGGGAAGGCAAGGTCGGAGCCGCCGCCGTGGATGTCGATCGGGGTGCCCAGGTAGCGATGCACCATGGCGGCGCACTCGGTGTGCCACCCGGGACGGCCCTCGCCCCAGGGGCTCGGCCAGCTGGGCTCGCCGGGCTTGGAGGCCTTCCACAGGGCAAAGTCGAGCGGGTCGTTCTTGTCCTCGTTCTCCTCGATACGTGCACCAACCATAAGGTCATCGATGTTGCGGCCCGAGACCTGGCCATAGTTGGGATCGCTGCGCACGGCAAAGTACACATCGCCGTTATCGGCTGCGTAAGCGTGGCCCTGCTCGATAAGCGTCTTGATCATGGCGATCATGGGGCCGATCTCCTTGGTGGCGCGGGGGCGCACATCGGGATCGAGTACGTTGGCGGCGCGCATGACGCCGATGAACTTGTCGGAAAACTCCGTCGCGACCTCGGCAGCCGTACGGCCCTGCTCGTTGGCGCGATTGATGATCTTGTCATCGACATCGGTGAGGTTCTGGGCGAACGTGACCTCGTAGCCGCTCGCGATGAGCCAGCGACGAATCACATCGAAGCTGATGAACGTGCGGGCGTTGCCGATGTGGATGTTGTCGTAGACCGTGGGGCCGCACACGTACATGCGGACCTTGCCGGACTCGATGGGCTGGAACTCTTCCTTTTTATGGGTAGCGCTGTTGTAGATACGCATTCGTTACTCCTTAACGGTTTTCTGTAGCAGGCAAACGGCCCAGGCGCCGATTCCCTCGCCCTGGCCTTCCCAACCGAGCTTTTCGGTCGTGGTGGCGGCGACGCCCACGTTTTCGACGTCAACGCCCAGGGCATGGGCAAGGTTGGCGCGCATGGCATCGCGGTGCGGGGTGATCTTGGGTTGCTGACAGGCAATGGTGCAATCGGCATCGACAAACTCAAAGCCCAGCTCGCGCGCATAGTCCATCACGCGAGCGAGCAGCACCATCGAATCGGCACCCTCGTAGGCGGGATCGGTGTCGGGGAATAGCTTGCCGATGTCTCCCCCGCGGCAGGCGCCCAGAATGGCGTCGGCCAAGGCGTGCGCGAGCACATCGGCATCCGAGTGGCCCAGCAGGCCGCGCTCGTAGGGAATGTCGACCCCGCCGATGATACATCGACGCCCCTCCACCAAACGGTGGACGTCGTAGCCGTGGCCAATGCGCAGGTTACTGAACATGAGGAAGGTCCTCTCCCTCGGCCATGCGGCCAAGCAGAATCGCGGTTACGGGACGCAGGTCCTCGGGCAGCGTCACCTTAAGGTTATCGCGCGGGCTCTGGACACAGCGGACGCGCCCGCCCATGCGCTCGACCAGCGATGAATCGTCGGTACCGATAAAGCCCTCGGCGATAGCTGCGGTGTGGGCACGCTTCATGGCGTCGATGCTAAAGATCTGCGGCGTCTGCGCAGCCCAATAGAGCTCGCGCGGCGGCGTCTCGACGATATTATCGCCGTCGACGATTTTGAGCGTGTCGATCGCGGGCTGACCGCACACGACACCGTCGAGCGAGCGATCGCCCACAAGCACGTCGATAGCGTGATCGATGGCCTCGGTGGTAATGAGCGGACGAGCGCCGTCGTGAATGGCGACATATTCGAAACCCGCCGGAACCGCATGCACGCCGGCACGGGTGGAATCCTGACGGGTATCGCCGGCATCGGCAAAGCTGATGGGCGTGTCATAGTCAAACGGGTCGATGGCCAGGCGGCGCATCTCGGCACGGCGCTCGGCAGGGCAAACCACGACGATGTGGCCGACCTTGTCGCTCCGGTCGAACGCGCGGATGGACCAGCTCATAAGTGGACGGCCCGCCACGTTAACGAGCTGCTTGCCACCGGGGTTACCAAAGCGCTGGCCGCTGCCGCCGGCAACGACCACGGCGCATACGGGCGCCATTATGCGTTCCCCTGTTTGGTGCCCTTCATGCGGTACAGCGAGTCCGCAAGAATGGCAGGGTTGTTAACACCGAAGTCGCCCAAACGCTCCGGATCCTCGCTGATGTCGTCCATGAGCTCCTGCAACGAGCCATACTCGTCGACGATCTTCTCGGCCACGCCGTCGCGCACGACGGACACGCGCGAAAGCGTGCGCAGACCCAACGGCGTCATGACGGAGTCCTCGTCCAGATCGTCGTAACCCAGAACCGCCGCCACGTGCTGCGGGTCGGACAGGTCCTTAGGCGTCATGCGGGCGAGCTCAGCGCGAATCTTCTCGGCGTTTGCCTCGGAGGAATCGCTCGCGTAGTCGCGAATCATCAGGTCGTACTCGGTATCCATGCTGGAGCCGGCGAGCTGCTCGAGCTGCATCTGCACGAGCTTGCCCTGGTTGCCCAGCTTGACGATGCAATCCTTAAGCTCGGTCTTTGCCTGCTGCATGATCTCGAAACTCGAGAAAATGCCGGTGATGTCGGCGAGCGTAACGTAGTCGTCGAGCTCAAGGGCCGTCAGGCGCAGCAAGGAGCGGTCGAGCGACTGACGGGTGGTCTGGAGCGTGGCGACGAGCTGGTTGACCGAGCTCATGATGGTGGTGACGGGCTGGATCTCGTAGCTCTTACCGTGGACGTACACGTTGACGACGGCACGACGGGCCGAGACCGAGATCACGATGGCATCCGTGAGCACCGACATGCGAGCGGCGGTACGGTGACGCATGCCCGTCTCACTCGTGGCGAGCGAGGGATCGGGATTGAGGTGGAAGTTGGCGCGCAGGATCTGGGTGAGGTCGCCATCGATAACGATGGCGCCGTCCATCTTGGAAAGCTCGAACAGGCGGTTCGAGGTAAACGAAATGTTGAGCGGGAAGCCGTCGTTACCAGCAGCGAGCACGTTTTCGGTGTCGCCGACGCAGATAAGGGCGCCCAGGTGACCAGCAATGATCATGTCTAGGGCGGTGCGGATCGGCTGGCCAGGTGCCGTCAGGCGAATGGCCTGTTCCATACGCTTTTGCAGCTCGTTCTTATCCAAGGCATCGCTCCCATCGTATACGCTCCATAAACGTCAATAAGTTTCTCACGGTTTGCCCCTGTGACGCCCGCAAAATCCGATGCTTACAGAATGAGCGAACACAGCTGAGAGCCCCAATCCAAATGAGCTGCTTATGTGGTAGCATCGGGATTCGCATAAATGAGGGAGTAGTCGCGTGATCGGGTTCGCCTCCGGTGGCGCGGCAAGTCAACACACTGGCCGATGTGGCCTGGCTTGCCTTAATGAACGAGACTCGTGGCTGTGCGCGCAACGCGTACGCCACGGGTCTTTTTTGTTGCTCCCCCAAGAGGTACACGCGGGCCCGCCCGCAGAGAGGGAGCCAGACTATGGGACTCGCAGAGCTCGTGCTGCTCGCCGTTGGCCTTTCGATGGACGCCTTTGCCGTTTCCATCTGCAAGGGTCTCGGCATGAAAAAGATCAACCTTAAGGTCGCCGTAGTGCTCGGGCTGTTCTTTGGCGGCTTCCAGGCCGGCATGCCCGTGATCGGATGGGCGCTTGGCAGCCAGTTTATGGGCATCATCGGCCCCATCGACCACTGGATCGCCTTTATCCTGCTCGCCTTCATCGGCGGCAAAATGCTGTGGGAAGCCTATACCGAGGACGAGGATGAAGGCGACGACAAAGATGCCGAAAAGATTGACCTGGGCGAGTACCTGATCCTCGCCATCGCCACCTCAATTGACGCCCTAGCCGTGGGCATCTCATTTGCGGCGCTCTCGGTCGACATCGTTCCCGCTGTATCGCTTATCGGCGTCACAACGTTTATCTTCTCCGTCGCCGGCGTAGCGATCGGCCACACCTTTGGCGCGCGCTACGAAAAGCCCGCCACCATCGTGGGTGGCGTCGTGCTCATCCTCATCGGGCTTAAGATCCTGCTTGAGCATCTGGGGATTTTGGTGCTGTAATGTCCAAGGCCATTCGTTTTCAGGGTAAAGATTCATTCGTTTTTATGTGACTGTATTATTCGTTTTTCGGGTATGATTTTATTCGTATTTATAGAAATGCGAGGTAAACAGCATGGCAACGATGACGAAAGACACGTATATCCCACGGCTCATCGACCGGAAAATTGATCAATATCTCAATCTGTTCGGCGCCGTTGAGATCTCAGGCACTAAATGGTGTGGAAAGACTTGGTCCGCGCTTGCCCATGCAAATAGTGCCATATACGTCGATCGCGGTTCGAACCAATTGCTCATCGAGTCCGACCCACAGTATGCACTCGTTGGCGCGACCCCTCACGTTATTGATGAGTGGCAGCGCGTCCCTCAGGTTTGGGACTGCGTACGCCATGCTGTCGATGACACCACGGAAAAGGGCCAGTGGATCTTAACAGGCTCTTCCACGCCGGCAAAAGACAAGGTGAACCACAGCGGAGCCGGACGAATCGGTCGGCTGAGCATGCATCCCATGAGTCTTCAGGAGAGCGGTGATTCAACAGGTAAGGTAAGCCTAGCCGCCCTGTTTAAAGGCGAGTTTGCCCCATGCCCCTGTGCGTCGGGAATCGATTCTCTTACCGAGCTCATTTGTCGCGGCGGATGGCCCGACGCGCTTGCACTAACTTCTGACACAATTCGGCCCGTACTCATGGGCTATCTCGATGCTGTGCATAATAAGAGCGTTCCCGACCTTGGCGGGCGCGAGCTCATAAGCTCACGCGTGGCAGAGTCTCTTGCACGAAATCTTGGACAGTCCTGTACAAACGTCACGCTCGCCCGTGATGTATTTGCCCTGGATAGTAACACGGCGCCAACGGACGCCCAAAAGCGAGAAGTCTCACAGCATCTTGAATACCTCGTGCAGCTCTATTTGATTGACGAGCTGCCCGGATGGGTTCCGGCATCGCGCTCCCCCAATCGCATGAGGACAAAGCCCAAACGCTACTTCGCAGACCCCTCTTTAGCCGTTGCAGCGCTGGGCCTTAACAACCAAAGCCTACTCGAAGACTACCAGACGCTCGGTCTTGCATTTGAAAACCTCTGCATGCGAGATTTGCAGGTATACGCCTCGTCACTCGATGCCGCAGGATCTCCCCCCGTCCGCTACTACCGCGACGATTCAGCCCTAGAAATCGATGCCGTTGTTGAGCTTGCGGATGGAACATGGGGAGCATTCGAGATCAAGCTCAGCGAGGCTAAAGTCGAGCAAGGCGCCCGCAGCCTGCTGCGCATGAGGGATAAATTGCTCCGCGACAAAATGGGACGAACGAAGCCCCCCGCGTGTCTTGCCGTCCTCACGGGAATGGGAGAAATCGCATATAAACGCCCTGACGGCGTATACGTTGTTCCCATTCGAGCGTTTGGGGCCTAAAAAAACGGGGCCGAGTGTTTTAGTCGATCCCAAATAACTCAACGCCAGCACAAGGCCTTATGCAGAGTTTTGCATGAGGCCTTTTCGTGCAGACTTTTGCATGTTATACTGATATGCAAAAGTCTGCACGTTGGAGATCGCCATGGATACCCTTCCCATCACCACGCCGCGCCAAGCTGGCATCTATGTGCGTCAGGCACGCGAGGCTCAGGGTCTCACCCGTGCGACCCTCGCTAAAAAAGCCGGTGTTTCGGAGCGTCTGCTCGCATCGCTCGAGCTAGGAGACGCCACCGGCATTCGACTCGACAAGCTGCTGACGATTTTCAATGCTCTTGGACTGGCACTCGCCGCTCAAGGGGATATCGGCGAAGCGAAAAACGAGCGACCAGTCGACGCCCCGCATGCCAATCCGCTGCCTCGCAGCATCCCCAGGCGCCATCACACTCAACGTCCTCATCATCGCAACCGTCGTAGTACCCCCATTCCGGCTCTTGCAGATGCCCCCTTTACATCCGCACTCTACGACGAGGTCTTCGCCGATTTCGCCATGTCCAATCTCGGAGTCTCGATTGCCGCAAACGTATCTAACCAAACCAAGCCCGAAGGGAAATAGCCAATGGCCAGAACATCACTTCGGACCATTATTTGCGACGTACCTGCGGGAACGCTCACGCAAGATGAGAACGGTCTTATCAGTTTTACCTACGATCATGACTATGACGGGCCAGCCCTATCGACCAACATACCCGTATCGAATCGCACATACGAACAACAGGTCATGAATCCGTACCTGTTTGGCCTTCTACCCGACAGCGAGGACCAGCGAAAAGCGATTGCCGCCGAATTCGACGTTAGGCCCAACAATCCCGTTGCGTTGCTCAGCCATATCGGACTCGACTGTCCGGGCGGAGTGCAGTTTTGTGCCGAAGAAGATGCCGATGCCGTCCTGCATCGCGCTGGCGAATACCGCCCTATAGACGACCACGAAATTGCTCTCCGTCTCAAGTCGATCAGAGATGACCGCGATGCATCGTGGATGGGTCTAGATGAAAGTTGGTCGCTTGGAGGCAACCAGGGCAAATTCGCGCTCGCGTTCATAAACGGCCGCTGGTGCGAATGCATGGGCTCCTCGCCCACGACGCATATTTTCAAAAATGGCGTTATCGGATTTAAACTCGAGGCTCTGAATGAGTTTGTCTGCATGAAAAGCGCCCAGCGCGCCGGCATCGCAACGGCAAACGTCGAATATCGTATGTTTGAGGACGAACCTGCCCTCATTGTTGAGCGCTATGACCGCGTGAAAGTCGAAGACGGAACGATCAGGCGCCTACATCAAGAAGACCTCTGTCAGGCACTTGGGGTGATGCCCGCCCAAAAGTACACGGCAGACGGCGGCCCGACCACCCGCGACATTCAAGAGCTCCTCGTAAATACGAGCCACCATCAACTTAACCTGTATCTGTTTACGCAGATACTGTTCTTCAACGCCGTTATCGGTGCACCTGATGCGCATGCGAAAAACTATTCCCTGCTCCTTGGAAACGACGGCGCAGCCATGATGGCTCGAATGTACGATGTCGCGTCGGGCTTGGCGTATGAGCGCCTGCGACGTCGGGCGCGCCTCGCCATGAGCGTTGGCGGCGAAAATCGTGTGGGGCGCATCGGTCCAGGCGCTATCCGCCGATACCACGGTATGGGCGACCCCGCACTGGAGGCGGCGCTCACCGATGCCGGGCTATCCGAGAAGTTTTGCTTTGCGACCATGATGGACCTCGCCTACGAGGTACCCATTTGCATGGAAAAGGTCATGGACGAATACGCCGACCTGCCCGGCATGGCGGACCTGCGCGAGCATATGCTCGGCCCCGTCCGCGAAAACTGCCAGCGCACCCTCGACCTCATCAAGGCGGATATGGGCTAGACGCCAATCAATTTCCCATTTCCCAAAAGAAGAGAGGGGGCACCTGTCGCAAAAGACCGGGTGTCCCCTCTCGTAATGTCATTTGCAATCCGCTAGCACGTGGCTCGGACTGCTGCTAACGCAATCTTTACGCAGCGAGGCGCTTGAGGACGTCGATGAGCAGCTCGTAGAAGCGCTCGGCAGAAGCGAGCTCCATGCTCTCGTCCGGGGTGTGGACATCGGAGAGCGTCGGGCCCACGGCGATGGCGTCCAGGCCGTGCAGGGCCTCGGCAAACAGGCCGCACTCAAGGCCGGCATGGATGGACTCGATGCGCAGCTCGGAGCCAAAGAGCTCGCGATAGCTCTCGACAAAGATGTCGCGGACCGGCGAATGCTCGGCATAGCTCCAGCCGGGATACTCGAACTCAAACTTGGCGTCGAAGCCCAGGACATCGGCCAGCGTCTGCAGGCGATCCTTGAACTCGTTCTGCAGCGAGGTGATCGAGGAGCGCGGGGACAGCATGATCTTGACCTGGTCGTCAGAGGTGGCAACCACGCCGATGTTGGAGGAAACCTCGACGGAGCCGTCGGTGGCGACGTTGCGGCGGATTACACCATTGGGGGCAAGACGCAGAGCGCGAATGAGGGCAAGTGCGGACTTCTGGTCCATGGCCTCGACCTCGGCGTCGTCGGCAATCTCGACGGTGCAGGTAAAGCCGGGGTCGAAGACCTCGAGCTCGGCAGTGACGTCGGCGATGATGCCCTTTGCGATCTCGGCCGCTGCCTCGGCGGCAGCGTGGTCGGCGTAAACCAGCTCGGCCTTGCACTCACGGTTGATGGCGTTGTCCTTAGTGCCGCCGTTAAAGCTAACGATGGCGGGCTCGCCGGCGACCATCAGGCGGTCGATGATGCGGGCCATGATGAGGTTGCCGTTGCCGCGCTCCAGGTTGATATCGTTGCCGGAATGACCACCCAGTAGGCCGGAGATGTCGAGCGTGAGGGTGCTGCCGGTCTTGTGCTCGCGCACGATGGGGCAGGTGTAGGTAACAACGACGCCGCCGGCGCAGCTGACGGTGGCAACGCCCTCTTCCTCGGAGTCAAGGTTAATCATGGTGCGGGCGCTAATCTGGGACTTGTCGAGCGTCTCGGCGCCGACCAGGCCAGTCTCCTCGTCGGTGGTGAATACGCACTCGAGGGCGGGGTGAGCAATCGAATCGTCGTTGAGCACAGTAAGCATCAGAGCAACAGCAATACCGTTGTCGGCGCCCAGGGTGGTGCCGTTAGCGGTGAGGACGCCGTCCTTGACGACCAGGTCGATACCGTCGGTCGTAAAGTCGTGCTCAACAGAGCCCAACTTGTCGCACACCATATCGATGTGGCCCTGCAGCATCACGGTCGGGGCATTCTCGGCGCCGGCAGAAGCGGGCTTGCGAATGATGACGTTGTAGACTTCGTCCTGGTACACATCGAGGCCGCGCTCCTTGGCAAACGCAACCAGGAAATCGCTGATGCCCTTCTCGTTGCCAGACCCACGGGGGATCGCGCTGACCTCCTCAAAGAAATGGAACAGCTGGGCGGGCTCGTAGCCGGTGATCTTGTAATCCATGGTGCCTCCTTGGCGCAACTGGTTAGACAGTAAGACATGCGCCTTGTATATTCCCAGACTTTGCGTGCATAAACCAGTCGAAAACGCCGAGCGCCCTTGCATCATCGGCTAACGGTGAGGAAACGCCACTTTATCAAGGTAAAGCAAGCTAGACGGGCCGTGCAAAGGGAACGTTGGACCCTTCAACCAACCTCAACGCCTGTTGAACGTTAATGCATACACCATTGGTATGTTTAATAAGATTCTTGTCCTCCGTCACGACGTAATCGGCATCAATGCGATTGGCGACGCCCAGCATCAGGTCGTCCTCAAAGTCATTGTGGTGGTACTTGAACACAAAGGAGTCGAAGACCTCGTCTGCACCGACCGGCGCGATGAGGGCGAGCTCGCGCATCTGCCGAACGCATGCCCAGGCCGTTTCGTCCGCCGCCGCAATGGCGTTATCGCTCAGCGAACCATTCTTCCTTCGGCACTCCCTCTTAATCGCCGCCGAGACAAGATACGAGACATCTTTGACCGAAAGAGACGAGGCAAACAGGGCAATCTGCTCCGAGACATCGGCAATCTCGATCAGATGGACGACATTTTCCGTACGGTCGGACCTGCCAGAAAAATAATCCATCCATACGTTGGTATCGATTAACAGCTTGAGGACGCCTTCTGTGCTCATAGTTCCACCCACTCGGGATAGCGCTCCGCCATGGCCTCCTCATAGAGGTCGTCATAGTCTCCCGAGAACTCGGGGATGGGGATGCCGTATTTGAGGCACGAATCTCGAACGATATGGCTGCCTTGCGCGGCCCTTGACTCCATGCGCCGGGGCTCCACTCCGTCAGAAACCGGAGCCGCCGCGTCTCCCTTCGAGGGCATGCGTCCGTTAACGACCAGATACTCCCAAAGTGTCCGAACGGCTTGTGACGGCGTCATGCCAATATGAGTCAGGACGGCGTCTCCTGCCTCTTTGAGCTGACGATCTATACGCACGTTCATCTGAACCGGCCGTGAGTCTAGTATCGACATAGACATGTTGGCTCCTTTTGCTATATGCTTTCCTTAATTAAGTATAGCAATTTGTCAGACAAACAGACGCCTCAGTACTGAAGCGTTCGTTTGACCGGGTTTGCCGTTGTGGGATTAGTCAATAAAAGAAGCTGATACATGTTTGAGATATCTGCCCACATCAGCTGCAATTCGCTATCCACAGGCAATGAGTCCCGCAACGAAGCGCCATGCACAAGCTTTTATAGTTCAATCACTTCGTCGCAAGCCTCAAGCAACTCGGGATCATGCGAGACAACAACCACTATATGATCTTCTTTCTTCTGTTGCAGAATATCAATGAACGCTGACCTACTCGCTCCGTCAAGCGCCGACGTCGGTTCATCGAATAACATGACGGGTGAGTCCTTAAGCAATACACGAATAATCGCAATCTTCTGCTTCTCACCACCCGATATATTATGGTTTTGCTCGTCCAGCACCCCATCAAGACCATTGGGAAGTGTTGAGACCAGTTTGGTCAGACCAAACTGGTCTACAAGTCGCCCGACTTCAAGAATTGGACAATTATCGCCCACGAGTAGCGTCAGATTCTCTCTGAGTGTTCCGTTAACGATATCAGGTTCTTGCTCGGCAATACCAACGACATACGAGCGTAGATTTATAGAATCAATCTGGCTCAAATCAACCTCGTCATAAGCAATAGTCCCAATGCAATCATCGGGATATAGACCAGCCATGCCATCGAGAAGCGTGCTTTTCCCGCTTCCGTTTGCGCCCGACACGCCGTATAAGACTCCTCGATTAAGCGAGATGAGCTCTGGATAATCTATGATTCGATCGGTATCAGGGCGACAAATCGACAGGCCCTTGCACACAAGTGAAACAGGAGAACCAATGCGGACAGAACCGTTCGCCTCTTCATCCATTGCCCAAAGGCGCTTAAGGCGTTGGGCGCTCACCTTGCTCGCCTGGTAGCTTTTGCCCCAAGAAAGCAAGTTCACCAGAGCAGAATTGGCGCTCGAATAATAGCTCAATGCCGTCAGCAGAAAACCAACCGGCATTTTACCTGCGACAATCTCACAGCCTCCAATCGCGAGCAAACAGAACTGCGCAAAGGAAAAAATCAACTGATTCGCAAGTTCGAACCGTGATCCGGCTTTTTGGTTAGCCAATATAGCTGGATAAAGACCATCGAAAGCCTTCTGCAGCCTCAAGGAATAGAAATCGAATAATGAATGGCGACGAAGAAAGGAGACGCTCTCCAGCTGGCTCTGGAGAGTCCCATAGAAAGCAGCAGTCTTTTCTTGAAACTCAAAGCCTCGATTGAACAGCAGCCCGCTAAACAATCGATAAACTACTGCCCCCGTAACGATGCAGGCTAGACAGGCAATCGCCATCGCAATGTTTATATTCATCAACATAATCAAGGAACAGATAATCGTTGCAACACCGCCAATGATATTTGACGCCGATGTTATTCCGAATATTATGAGGTCGTTTGAATCGTGATTGATTTGCTGATTATAATAGCCCGCATCAAATCCGATGAAAAACTTCCGGGGCAAACGCTTGACGTGTTCAAGTGTGTCAGCGTTTAGTTGATATCCCGCATGCGCTTGAAGGTCGACATAGATTAGGGAAGTCCAATAGGCCAACACCGACCCCACAATGGCGACCACGCCAATCGCGAAAATACATAAGACTAGCGTCCGCAAACTAATACCGAGGACATTTTTTGTCGCCAGCACATTTACAGTCAGTCCCAACAAATATGGTTCAGCAAGGCTGCACAGCTGAGACAAGACATCGAGAAGCAGATAGACATAAAGCCTTGGCTTATGGAGGAGATATATCTTCCAAAATCTAAACATCGTGATTTGCCTCATGCGAATACTGATAATTTCGAGCTAACCGCATTCTCTGCCTAGCATTGAATTTAACGCTCGCGCATTTTCTCTGACCCTCCATCGCGGCGTGGGGACATCCGCCCATACAAGCCGGAAACATTACACACTCGCCACATACTGTGTCGTTTGGTAAATACTCCATCCATTTCAAATAGTTCGAATTAGCTTTCACGCCTTCTCGAACATTTCCAACGGCGCACTCGCCCTTGCCAACCTCATCCCAACATTTAAAAAGTCTACCAAGCGGATCGATGACAAACGAATTAAGGGAAACCGCACAGCAGACACCTGGTTCATATGGCGTAAACGGAATAACGTTGAATCCGCGCTCGCTAGCTTTATCCATAAAGAACGTTTCAACTTGAGAGAACCCACGCTGAGAAAAACAATGAATGTCATTTGAGCAAGTATCGTTAACATTGTCGACCGCAGCAAGATAAATCGCGACTTTACCGCGAAGCCCTTTAGCGTCAAGCTCGTCAATCAACGCATCGACCTCTTTGCTATTGGACTCATCGACATTCACGCGAATGGTAATCTGAAGAACATCGGCACATGAGATTATATTGTCGATAATGGCATCATATGTCGGATGACCGTCGGCCGGGACCCTCCGCGAATCATGATCCCTCTTTGAGCCATCGATAGTGATTTGAACCGAACCGACCTGACAATCAGCAAGCTTCTGAGCAATTTCTCGCGTCAGGAGATATCCGTTCGTTACCATTCCGGCAGAATAAGTAGCGCCTGGCCTAATCGCCCCTCTCAGTTCTTTTGTCAGTCGCTCGATCATATCCACACAGAGTAGGGGTTCGCCTCCATACCAGTCAACGTGAAGATCGTTGATCCCGGGATAGCCGGAACGCACGAATTCTGCGATATCCGTCATTGTCTCTTCTGACATAGTGGGGTGCGAGCAGCCCTTTTCATAGCAGTAGGGACACCTAAAATTGCATGCCAGCGTTGGAGCAATCGTCAGTCCTAAATAGTCATTTGCAAACCTTGCCGACAAGCTCTCAAGCATCAACATTCGCCGCTCGTCAACATCGTCATCTACTAACATACCACCCATCTTAAGGGCCTCTTCGAAATCACCATCCAAGGCGGCGGCACCCTTGCGATACCTTGATTATCAACTTCATCCGAACACTTCCCACATTCATCCGCACATGTACGGATGAATGTGGGAAGTGTTCGGATGAAGTCGATAATCAAGGGAAAGCAAATGTAGACGCGTTGCGCGACACAGTCAAAGATGATGTGATTTAAGGGAGGTGAATGATATGGAACAGCCTTATTTGCGTTTTAAGACCGACGACGGGTCGGAGTATCCGGCGTGGGAGGAGAAGACGCTTGGGGAGTTTTTTACCGAAATAAAAGAGAAGAATCATCCAGACTTGCCCGTGCTTGAGTAATCGTCTTTCTCCGTACCAACTGTATTCGCGGTACGGAAACGTGCAAATTCTCAGCGCTTTCGCATGGGTTCGCACCCGTTCTTTCGATGCCGCGCGGCTGTCGCCACTCGCTAGAAACCCCGGCCCTGTACCTATCGCACATGCTCACTTCAACCATCCCAATCCGTACGGAGTTGTGCACGATTATGTCGAGCCCAGATTCTTCCTTTCACCGACTGGCAAAACGATTTACACCTAATTGTGGACATTGCTCACGCGATTTGTCTTTGCTCACGCATTGATCTCGCTAAACTAATAACTGCTGTTACCAGGGCATTTTCTGGTGCACATTCTATTGGCTCCTGCGAAGATCGGAGCGGGTATGTTTGCTGCCGAGTCCTACACCAGCCGTCATTACATTGAGATCGTTGCCATAGCCTGCCTATGCGTTTTGCTGGGCGGGCCTTCTTATGCCGCGGGCGCGGAGAGCCTCGTCATCGCGGGCGCGACGTACTACGAGCCGGGCGTGTCGGGCCCCGGCTGGGCCTGGACCGATGCCGGCCACCTGGAGCTTAACGGCTACGCGGGAGAGGCCATCGGCGCTGACGGCGACCTGGTGCTGACACTTGCCGGGCAAAACTCCGTGACGGAGTCGCATGCGCCCGATGCGGACATCACGCAGTGCGGCATGGAGGTGTGGGGCGACCTGACGCTTCGCGGCACCGGGTCCCTGGCGGCATCGGGCTCGCAGTGCGCGATCCACGTCTCGCGGGCGCTCGTGGTGGACGTCTGCACCGTCGATGCCCGGGCGGACGGGGCCGACGTCACGGACGAGGCCGTGGCCGGCGTGATCGCCGGCGACATGGCCGTGCGCGGTGGCGGGCGCGTCGTTGCCGCGAGCACAGGGTCCGGAGCGGGCGTGCGCGCTTATGGCGTGTATCTGCAGGACTTAGGCCTTGGCGATGGGGCGGCCGGCTGTCGGCTTTCCGTCGATGCCTCGTGGCTCGATGCGGCAGGTACCGATGGCGGCGTCGCGTGCTTGGGCGGCTCGCTTGTGTCCGCACGGTTTGTGACGCCTGCCGGCGGGGCCTTTGGTGCTGACGGCGTGGTGAATGCTGCCGGTGCGATGGCACCGCATGTGGTGGTTGAGCCCGATGCCGCCACGCCACCGGCAGGGGAGACCGATGGAGACGACGTGCCTGGATGCGGGGAGGGTAAACCAGATGGTAGTGCCGGCCCTGCTGCAGGGCAGCCCGGTGCGGGGCCGACGACGGATCCAACGGTGAAACCTGCGGCCACGTCGCCCAAAACAAACATAACGATCAAGACGACGGTGACCAAGACCACAGTGCCTGCGTCCTCTAAGCCTAAAGCCACCAGCACGACCGCAACGACACTCCCCAAGACCGCCGACAGCGACTGGATTGCCGCTTCCGTAACGCTTTTCCTTCTGGGAACAACGCTCCTGGCTGCCGCATTTCGCTGCTAAGGCCCCGTTTAAGTGAGACCAGAGAGGGATGAATGCAGCTATTGCAGAAGTCTTTAGCCTACTACTAAATCAATTTCTTAGAGATTGGTGCCGTATCAGCCATCGCTGCGACGGCACTATTTTGTTCAGCTTGACTGCCTCT
>USIL01000006.1:0-16791 GCA_900554655.1 uncultured Collinsella sp. | reverse complement strand
TAAAAGCTCATCGAGGCTGAGTGCCATCGCTCGCTGCGGTACACTTACCTAAAGTAAACCATGAAGGGAGACATTACCTATGAAGAAGATCGTTTTGGCTTGCGGTGCTGGCGCTGCTACTTCCACGCTTGTTGCCCAGAAGGTCGCCACCATGCTCGACGCCAACGGTTACGCCGACAAGTACGAGATCGTGCAGTGCGCCATCTCCGAGGCCAAGGACGTTTGCGACGAGGGCGCCGATCTGCTGATCGCCACCACCGTTGCCCCCGAGGGCCTCACCTGCCCGTACGTGAGTGGCGTGCCCTTCATGACCGGCATGAACCGCGTTGCCGCCGAGAAGGCCGTTCTCGACGTCATGGCTCAGTAGGCGCTGACTGCATGAGTGAGCAGAACGCCAACCCGGTCGAGCTCTTTGGCATGCGCGTTGCCCATGTGGGCATTAACGCCGCCGACCCGGCAGACGCCCTGGAGATCGCGGAGCTGTTCTCGACGATGATGGGCCTGCCTGTTATCGAGACCCCGGTTTCGTACTTCAACGATTCGCTGGTCGAGGTCATGAAGCAGAACGGTCGTGGCACCAAAGGCCACATCGGCTTTGCCGTTAACGACATCGATGCAGCTGAGAAGTGGTTTGCCGAGCGCGGGCTCGAGGTCAACGAGGAGTCGCGCGCGCTGCTACCCGACGGTGGTACCAAGCTCGTGTACTTTAAGCGCGAGTTCGCCGGCTTCGCCGTGCACCTGTGCCGCGAGTAGCGCACAAGCTGTCATAGCTAGCAAAAAGGGATAGGGCTGCGTGGCCCTATCCCTTTATTTATGCCGAGGGGCTTCCTACCGCGGCAGGCGAATCGTAAAGCGGCTGCCGACGCCCTCGACCGAGGTCACACCGATGACGCCGCCGTGGCTGTCGACGATCCACTTGGCGATCGCAAGCCCCAGACCCGAACCCTGTGCGCCGGCATCGCGCGCGTTGTCGGCACGGTAGAACCGCTCGAACGCGTGAGCTGCGGATTCCTGGTTCATGCCGATGCCCTCGTCCTCAACACTTATGTCGATCGTGCCCGCGCCCGCATCCGGCGTTATGCCAAATGTGACGGTCGTTCCCGCATCCGAGTACTTGGCGGCGTTTTGCACGATCACGCGCAGAGCCTGCTTCACGAGCGCCACGTCAACGGGCGCGTCGCAGCGCGGGTCGCTGACAAGTGCAGCGTCAAAGGCCAGCCGATACGTGTGCTCGGTATCGATCATCTGCGATTCCTCGCATACCTCGCCGACCAGTGCAGCCAAGTTGGTATGCGCGCGCCGCAGGACCGTGCGCCCGGCATCGCCGCGCGCCAAAAACAGCAGCTGCTCCACAAGCTCTTGCATGTGCTCGCTTTCGGCTTTAAGGGACGCGATGGATTCCGCCAGCACGTCCGGGTCGTCCTTACCCCAGCGGTCGAGCATGTTCACGTAGCCCTGAATCACCGCGATGGGCGTGCGCAGCTCGTGGCTCGCGTCGTTGACAAAGCGCATCTGCTGCAGCTTGGCCTCTTGCATCTGGCGCAGCAGGCGGTTGAGTGCGACCTCGATGCTTGCCAGGTCGGCGTCGCCGGTGGTGACGCTCGGCGAGTCGACGCTTGCGCGCTCGATGGCCTGCTCCAGTGTTTCCATTTTGCCGCCGGCGAGTTGCATGCGGCCGAGTTCGTCCACGCGCAGGGCCAGATCGTTGAGCGGCGCCATGGTGCGGCGCACGCGGCGGGCGCCGCCGAGCATGTTGAGCACGCTGATGACCTGCCAACCCACAACGACAAGGTAGAGAGGCCATAGCGTGACGAGGTCCTGCGCGAGGGGGAAAGTCTTGGTGGTACGCGCAAGCTCGACGGTATAGGTGAGCGTTGTCAGGTCCCAGCCGCGCGCGGGCGTCAGCGTCATGCCGCGAACGGTGGCGCTGGGGATCCATCCTGCGGTAAACGCGCCGTTGGGCAGCGTCTGGTTGTATCCATAGACAAGGATCGCCGCCACAATCACTACTAGCAGCAGGTCGAGCCAAACGTAGCTCATCAGGCGGCGCCACATATAGCTCCAGTTGATGGCGCGGGCGATGGAGGTGACGCGCTTGGCCTCGGCGTTACGCGCGGCAGACATAGCCCACCCCGCGCACGGTCTGGATGATGCGGGCGCCGCCGGCGTCCTCGATCTTGGCGCGTAGATGCGCGATGTGCACGTCGACGTTGTTGGTGTCGCCCATGTATTCGTAGCCCAGCGCTTCGTGCGCGATGCGTTCGCGTGTGAGCACGGTCTCGGCATGCGCCATAAGCAGGGCGAGGACATCGAACTCGCGGGCCGTGAGCGCAATGGGCGAGCCGCCGACCGTGACTTCGCGGCGGTCGGGGTCGAGCGCAACCGAGCCCACGGCGAGCGTGGCGGGGGAGAGCGAGGCGGAAACCTGGGTCGAGTCACTGACCGGGGGCATCGCAGTGGCGCCGACACCCGTGCCGCCTGCCGCGCCCGTCCCGATGCCGCCAACGCCCGAAGCCGCCCGCACGGCCTCCGAGCGCTTCAGCGCCACGCGGATCCGTGCGAACAGCTCCTCAATCGCAAACGGCTTGGTCAGGTAATCGTCGGCGCCGGCATCGAGCCCGGCCACCTTGTCCATCACGGCATCGCGCGCGGTGACCATTATCACCGGCACATCCTTGTGCTTGCGGACGCGCCGCAGCACCTCCATGCCGTTGAGCTGCGGTAACAGCACGTCGAGCAGAATCAGATCGTAGTCGCGCTCCAGCGCCAGGTCCACGGCGGTGCGGCCGTCGGCGGCGTGCTCCACCTGGTAGCCCTCGTGCTCCAGCTCGAGCGTCACAAAGCGGGCGATTTTCTCCTCGTCCTCTACGATTAGGATCCGTGCCATGCGTGCCCCCCGTCTGCGATTACTTGTCGTCGTTGAGATTTTGTTTGATGTCGTCCGCGGCATCGGCAGCGTGATTCATAAGGTTGTTGATGCTGCCGGGCACGTCGCCGTCGCTGTCGATGCGGTAGCGCATGCCAAAGAACAGGCCAATCAGCATCAGCCATATCGTGGCGCCCCAAGCAAACAGCGCGACGATGGGGATCAGGATGGGGATGTTGAGGATGATCGCATCGTGGCGCGTGGCAATAAACTTGGTGCCCAGGCTCAGGCGGAAGAGCTTTTTGAGGTACTCCCACACGCTGTCCATCTTCTTGGAGAAGTCGGTCTTTTCGCTCGACTTCTCGTAGGCGGCCTGCGCGGCGACCATCTCGGCCGAGGGTTCGTCGACCGGCGCGGACTCGGTGGCGGCGTGCGCCGACGTGGTCTGGGTCTTGCCTTGCGACTCGAGCCAAATGATGGCGTCCAAAACGTTGCCGTCGGCGGCGTCGAGCGCGGCCTTGGCATCGGTGTAGCTCACGTTGCACTTGGTGCGGATGGTTTCAACTTTTTCGAGGTCGTCCATGACCTGTCCTTTCGTTCGATGGGCGCGACGCCGGGCGATCTGCCCGGGCGCGAGCGTTGCGTTCGGCGGCCTGCGTGGCGCCGCCCCGCCCTTGGTCGAACTCTATAGTGCAGGTTATAGATTAAGCGATTCTTGAGCCAAGATTAATGTTGGATGAGTTTTTGGGTGGCGGTGGGGAAGGGAGAGATGCCTTTCTGGATAGCTAGCAGCGAGGTCTAATACTTTTCCCGAGAAGTGAACGAGCTAAAACGGACCCCCGAAGCATCGACACTTTAAAGGTGCCGTTTCCTGCGGTTTCAATGCTGAAATCCCACGATTTTGCCGCCGAAAAATGCGGCTGTTTCAGGGGTCCAAAAACAGCCGTTCACTTCTCGGGAAAAGTATTAGACCTCGATAGCGGGGGATGGGGTGCCGGTGCAAAACGGCGTCAAGGGTTGGTCGAGCAGGCGGTTTCTCCATTGATGTCCGCACGACATGTGACGCTTGCCCTGCCGCCCTGCTCTGCCGCGGCGGCATGTACCCAAACAACGGTCCTCTAAGGAGTTCGATATCGATGAGTGATAACACCAAGCATCTCGCAAAGAAGTGCGTCAAGAACGCGGGGCCGTGCCTCGCGCTGTGCCTTGCCGGCGCAACGGTCGCGCTGCTGGCTGTTCTGGGGCCGTTTGATGTGCTCCGAAGTGCCAGTTCTCTGCATGTTTGCATGGCTCTTGCCGGCGCCATGATGACCGGCGGCGTGCTCGATCTGGTTTTTTGGGTGCTTGACCCGTTTGGATGGAAGAACGAAGGGTAAGCCCTAAGGGATGGAAGGGCTGGAACGGTTGGCTTAGTGATCGTGCAGAATGTGGGCTAGCGACTTACAGGGAAGTGGTAATCCGATGACGGTCTATGTAACAGGCGATATTCATGGCGGCGCTGACATGCAAAAGCTCCGCGATTGGGAGCTTGGGGATAGCCTGGCGAGCGACGACTATCTCATCATCGCGGGCGACTTTGGCTTTCCCTGGGACTTTTCTACCGAGGAATGTGCCGATATTGCTTGGCTGGAGTCGCGCCCCTACACCGTGCTGTTTGTCGACGGCAACCACGAGCGTTTCGATCACTGGGCGGAACGCCCCATGGAGTTGTGGCACGGTGGGCTGACGCAGCGCCTGTCGGATACCTCGCCCATACGGCGCCTGACGCGCGGCGAGGTTTTTGAGCTCGACGGCTCAACGATCTTCACCATGGGCGGTGCCACGAGCGTGGACAGGGAATACCGCGTGCCGTATTCCAGCTGGTGGCCTCAGGAGCTCCCGGACGAGCGCGATTTCGATACCGCGCGGGCCAAGCTCGACGAGGTCGGCTGGAAGGTCGACTGCGTCATCACCCATACCTGCTCGACGCGCATGCTCTCGCCGACGCTCTACCCGGACCCAGGCTGGGAACGCCCTGATGTGGACCGGCTGACCGGATTCCTCGACGAGCTCGAGGACCGCCTGGACTATAAGCACTGGTATTACGGCCATTTTCACCGAGACGGCAACCCGGACGAACGGCACACGGTGCTGTACGACCGGATCGTGAGGCTCGGGGACAAACTCCTGCCGTGGGGTGCGTACTGATGACGGTCTATGTGACGGGCGACGTGCACGGCAGGGCCGAGTACGGGTCCAGCCGGTTTGCATTCAAAAATTGGCCGCTGGGCCGGACCCTGACGCGCGATGACGCGGTGATCGTGGCCGGCGACTTCGGCTTTGTCTGGGATGGATCCAACGCCGAGAAATACTGGCTCGACTGGTTCGAGTCGAAGCCGTGGACCACGTGTTTCGTAGACGGCAACCATGAGAACCACCACGCCCTGGCTGGGCTGCCGGTGCGGGAGTGGAACGGCGGGCTCGTCCATGAGGCGCGACCGCGCGTGCTGCACCTGATGCGCGGCGAGGTGTTCGACATCGACGGGCTCACGGTCCTTGCCATGGGCGGCGCCGCGAGCAACGACAGGCAGTATCGCAGGGAGGGGAGGAGCTGGTGGCCCGAGGAGATGCCGAGCGAGGAGGAGATGGAGCACTGCCGCGCCTCGCTCGACCGCGTGAGCTGGAGAGTCGATTGCGTTGTGACTCACGAGGCTCCTGCTGCCCTGGCAGAGAAGAGCTGTGCCGCGAGCGCGGACGCGAGTATCGGGGCGACCGGCTTCAGCGATTCCTTGGCGAGCTCGACGGGCGGCTCGGCTACCGCGCCTGGTTCTTCGGCCACTACCACGGCGACGAGTGGCGTGACGCCAGGCATCGCCTTATCTACCGAGACATCGTGTCGGTCGAAGATGCTGCGCCCGCTTCTAGAAACCTTCTAGAAGCGCTCTAGAAGGTTTCTAGAAATTAGGCGCCATATGGACTATTCCAATTCAAAAGTCTGGTCGAGGGAGTTCGACCCGGCACCAATCCCGTCGACTTTCACTTCGATGGGAGACATGTCGTTGAGGTCAAAAATCGACACACCGTCGCATTCGCCTCCCGGCGCAAGCCCTTGCGAAGAGAAGTGATCTTCCTGCAAATCGGCAGCAAACCCGCGAGATAGCATCTGCTTATTTTGATAAGCCGTGATGTAGCTACCAACAGCGCATGAATCTGCCGATCGGTTGTTAATGGCGTGCCAGCGAACAACGACAACCTTCCCGCCATCGCCAGTCGAGGAATCATGCACCTCGACGCCGGTGACTGAATACTTCATCTTGCCGTAAACCCCGTCTTCCTGCGCGTTATCAGAATCGGCGACCTGAACTGCCGTCTGATAATCGTCTGCCTGGCTGCACCCAGAGGTCATAACTAGGGCGGCTGCCAGAACACCCGCAGCCCCAAAGTTCCGAGCTAGGTTGATTGCCTTTTTAACAGAGAGATGCTCCATCGATTACTCCAAACTTAATTGTTTTTGAATGCCATCAGCCAAACAGCCAAGCCCCAATGAGCATGACCACTGAAACTGCCGTAAGCGAAGCCCAGACGGCATTTTGACGGGTGATGACACCGTTGATGGTGAGCGGATTTGCGCCGGCACCATCAATGACAGTCCAGACGAGTGGCGTGACCAAAAAGACGACTAGCCCTGCCGTTATCAACTCACGGCGAGACGGCCTTAGCTTGTCGGACATATCTACACGCCCCTCGTCTGGGTCATGACCTCGACCTTGGCCTCGGCCATCAGGTCACGCTGGGCGAGGAGGGAGACGTTGAGATCGGCCTGAGCCTTGGCCGCGGCGTCGACCGCACCCCTCATGCTTTCAATTCGATCGTCTTTTGCGGCTGATTCTGCCAAGAGCTGATTGTTCTCGGAATCGAGCTTCTTGAGCTGCGAGAGGTAATCGGCGACGGCGGCGTGGAGCTCATCGTTCTCAATCTCCAAGCTCGCAGTATCCAGCTCGAATTTCTCTTTGATGGCGGCGACCTGCTCGACGCAATTAGATTTGATGCTCTGAATCTGTTCCATTGCACTTTTCTTGGCAGCGTCGGCGTCCTCGCGGGCAGCACGAGCCTCCATCGCGGCAGCTTCGGCAGCGCCCACGATGATGCGCTTGACCCGCTCGACCGCCTCATCGAGGACGGCCGATGCGTCGAGCGCAGCCTTCACGCCGGGAGTGGCGTTAGGGTGGTAGCCATCGACCAAGCGGGCGACGGTATCGGCCTGCGAGAGACCAAGGCTCGTGCTGATGTCCTTTATGGCGTCACGGGTCTCCGATGAGACATTCAGGCTGGTCATTTTCTTTTCGGACTGGACTTGGTTTTCGGCCATGATGCGGCACTCCAATCAACAACGGGCATGGCTCCGCCATGCCATATGGCTGGGAACAATGCACGGCCGCTGTTGAGTTGTCTTTTTCCTGCGATCGGTGAGTTCTAAAAAGGCGTCTCAAGTCATGCGTTCACGCAGGTTTTCGGTTAGAGAAATACCGCACCCTTATATAGTAACGCCGCCGCACTCGGGCCTATTAGGCAAATCGCGAAACGACAGACGGACTTATTTCCTGACGCCCACCAATCCGCGTTCACGAAGGATGCGGTACAGCGTTGATTTGGAGACGCCAGTCGCAGCGCAAATATCGGGAATAGGAGTCTCTCCTCCAAGATAGAGCCTTACTGCAGCATCGGCTTTGACGCCGGCAGTGCGAGGCCTGCCACCCACGTTGCCGCCGTGGCTCCGTTTGACGGCGATACCCTCGGCCTGGCGTTGCCTGATCAGATCTCGCTCAAGTTCCGCGGTGCAAGCATGGGTGCCAAGCACGAAGCGCCCGAATGCGGTATCTAGATCCACGGGCTGTTTCAGGGACGTGAGCTTCACGCCGAGGTTTCGAAACATAAGGTCATAGTTGAGCAGCTGCCTGGTCGATCTGGTCAAGCGCTCCCAGGATTCGACCACCACCTCGTCGCCCGCCCGCATCTTCTTGAACAGGCGCTTCTGCTGCGTCCGGTCGCCGTCCTGGGCACCCGTGACCTTGTCCTTGTAGATATGGCCATAGGCCACGCCAGCGTTCACCAGAGCCTCGATCTGGCGGTCCAACCTCTGGTCTTTCGTGCTCACGCGAGCATATCCGTAACGTGTCATTTCAGCCTCCTGCCTTGTATTTGATTTTCCCATGGGAATTGACGCGGAGGTTTTGACACTGGGTTTTGGCACTCGACGTTCACGGCATCGAGGGTTCGATTCTCGAGTGCCCAGAGGCATACCTTTTGAGACTGTTTAATTTGAACAATAACAGAGGTGTACCAGTTAACCGGGGTAGTCGCAGATTCGGTTAGAATTGATGTCACGGCGCATTCCGTGCGCGGGCGGCCGACGATTTGATCGGAGGTCACCATATGCTGAAATTCCTTAACGCGCTGGCCGCTCTTGCAACGGTCGGCACGTTCATCATCGCGTTTTTAAACTCGTATGAGGTTCGGATTAAGGTCCGTAGGCGTACGCGCGGTGCGGACAGTGGACGGCATTTGCGCCACAAGCGCAAATAAGAATGCCCGGGGGTCGGAGCCCGGGCATTTAACAAAGACTGAAAACTAGGCCGCCCGCGCTCCATGTTGCTTACACGGGATGCGTCGTTTTCTGTTGTCATTCTACCCTCTTTGGGCAGATAAAACCACCGTACGCTTGGGTTCTCATGCGAGTTCATCCATCATCCATGCGGCGTGATCGCAACAGTGGGAGCCGTCCAGGACGGCTCATCTTACAATCGAATGAATTGCAGCTGCCGAATTGATCTCCATAAACATGACGCGGCTGTAGAATGAAGCAGGGTCGAAACGAAGCAGTTCCCGGACAATTGGCGTCCGGCCAGACACTTCGGTTCGGCCCTTTCTCATGCGCATTTCTAGAAACGCCTAGTACGGATACAGGTCTGGACTAGGTCCACTCATCGCCAGCGACATGTATTCCGAAATGATTGCGAATCGCTTTTGATGCGGTGCCTGACGGCACCTATGATCCGCTCGCGAAGCTCGCTGACTTATATATCTCTTATTTACATCGCCCGGGGAGCGAAGCGACGCCGGCGCTGAGGGCTGACGGTTGGCACGCCTCGCGCTGATGACTTGCTGATTGTAATAACTGGTCGCGAGGTCTAATTAGCTTGGTGGTTGAATTGTTAGGCGGTGGAGCATCCACAGAGTCCGGGCACAATCGTGGACCCTCCCTAAATCTTCGAAACCAGCATTGCAGCTGGGAAAGCCTCACCCGCCCCTTGGCCTTTTGCTCGACGATCTCGCGGGACTCCGCATGGCTACGCCCATGCATCCGGACCGTTCGTTTTAACGCGCCGGCCGTCCTCACCGGCACCCCCGTACATGGCGGAACCCGGGGTTGGGCTCAGAATCCGTCACGGCTGCATGCTCATCGTGATCCTCTTTGCTTGACGTTGCGGCTTATCACCGCGACACGTGTGTTGCCACACGGCTATCCAACCAACTCCTGATCTTCGGCTGTTCGCCTACTTTCCTGCAGTTTTCCAGCAGGACAATCGCTCTGAATCCGGCACGCCGTCTCCGCCCAGAAGGGCCGAGGCGGCGCAGGGGTCACATGGAGGGCACTACCCCCGTCGAAGTCTCCGTAGAGACGGGACAATGAACCTGTACAGCTCAGTCTCCGATTATTCGAGCCCTTGGCTACCTTTTTGAACGGGTCTTAAACCCGTGCCGACCGGGAACGGCATATGTCCGCTCCCATAAAAAACGGGAGCCGTGCGAGCCGGCTCCCGTTTGCGTTTTCTAACTGTCATCCATAGCGTGACCTGCGGGTCCCTGCTATCATTGGATGTGCCAGGAGTGCTGTTTGCATTTTTAGCACAACTGGCAAGTAGAAACGCGAGTTGGTAGCTCGCCTCTACACCGTGCGGAGGTGTTGGTAGCACCCGAGCACAATCTTGATGGTATCACGCCCGCCCGTCTTTTCGGCGGGTGGGTTGCCATTTTTTTATGCCTCTACCTGCGGAAACTATAGTATACCTCAGTAACTCATGCCTCACCGCTCTACCGGGGCATGAGCGCTTTACTCCGCCCCGACAGGCAGTTCGAGGCTAGCGAGGCGTGTCGCCGCGAGCGTAATCGCCGCGATCGACGACGCGATCGTCCATCTGTCGCAACACGGCGCTACCGCTGTGCGCCTGGCCGGCGGCGCGAACGCGGTCGTCGCCGGCATCGACAACGCCGCCGGCGTAACGGTTGCGAATCTCCCTTGCGTAACCGCGCCGGGCAAGAAGCTCATCACGTACGGCGGGATCTTCGAGCAGATCTTCATCACACTTCGGTGCAATGAATTTAGGGAATGTGTTATAGGCCACGCCCTTGCTCGCTTTCGCCTGCTCGACCCACGCCGAGTATGCTTTCTTGAGACGCTTGATGTAAATCTCACAGCGTTTCTCGTACGGCAACGCTCGCTCGGCTTCCAACACGTTATTTCCGAAAGCCGTCTGCAACGACTTCAACGCGAAGCGCCCGTCGAGACGGGTCAGGTTGAAAGTGCACTTCGGATTGCCGGCCTCTTTGATATCGAGATCTGTCGCATAGACTCGATTGTTCTTGATGAAAATGTCTACGCCCCATGAGGCAAGTAATTTCTTGAACTGCTCCATATTCTTTACGCGACCTTCGTCAATCGCAATATGGATCAGCTCGCGCAGATTGTTTTTATAACTGTACTCTCCCCGATCGACAATCTCCTTTTCAATATCGCGCGGCTGACGATCTCGAATCTTTGAATTTCTCTTACCTTTTTCAAGTTGAGTAAGATTCCAGTCCTTGTCCATTTCACGAACCCATGAAGCGCGTTCGAATTTTCCGCGACGCCCACCAGTCTCGCAACGTTTGCCGGTCAGCAAATCGGTACGGTTGATCGCCATATGGACCGCGTAGCGTTTTCCCGCCTTATCGCTTTCCTCATGCAACGCGAGAATCACTTGTTGATGCGGATAGTGCTTCGCAAGCCATTGCTCCGCGTAGGCCAAACATGCATCGGGGGTCATCTTGCCTCCGTTGCAGCTGCACTCCTCGGGCAGAAACGCGAGAATCTGATGAAGCATGATTACGTTTTTGACTCCGGCTCTCGACGGTTTGTCGTGATGGAAAACCTTTCTGGTTCTATCCATTTTCGAAAACCAGTGGTCGCTCCATTCGATGTTCCAGCCACCACGCACAATCGCATCTTTTCCGTTGATGTATTTACGAACATTCTTTGCATAGCGCTCACTCGACACTCTTTTCTGTTTGATAACAGTCACTTCACATCACCACCGACGAAATAGCGCTTTTCAAACTCGTCGATGAAACGGTCTAGCTTACGCCCAACTTGATAAACCTTCTCAAGCGTGCGGAAAACAGCTTTCTCGTTGTACGCGGGAAGCCCTTGGGCGTTCAAAAAGTACATGAGCTGATTGAGATTCGTTCCTTCCTTCAAAAGCTCGTGATAAATTTTGTCGATCGACGCCCGATCGACATCGATTTTCTCGACTCTCCCGACAAGAGCAGTGCGACGCATGAAGGCCGACATCGACACGCCGAGTTCAGAAGCGCGATTCTCAATGGATTTTTTCTCACTTGGCGAAACCCGGATGCGAACCATCTCAGTTCGCTCTTCGTCTTCAGTCAGATCGACCCCGCGAGTCACCGCGTCATCGGGACGCAGGAAATACCTAATCAGTTCGGCCTCAGACATTTGGGCCTTTTTGGAAAACGCAACAAGCGTTTTCTTTTCTTCTTCACTCAGCGTTGCCTTGACTGTGAACGGACGTTTCGTACTCACGGACAGCTCCTCGAAAATGAACCGCACACCGGAGAGGCCTCCGGTGCAAAACCAGCTATTCGATTCGCTTTCCTTTTCGAGTGCTTAAAAATCGCCGACGCGATTTGAAAACGTCTCGCGAAAACTTTACCGCCGTGAGAGGTGGTAAAGCAAGATGTGTGGGAAAACAAATGGCCCGTATGGGCCCATTTGTTGCCACCCACACCCATCTTGCAATCTCCGGAACGGGGATTGGGCGAAACGCAGTGTAGACGTGGAATGAGAGGCCTCATTCCAAGCGAGAGGCCTCGCGGCGTTGTAACTGCGTGAAGACCGTGAGCGGAAGCGAATTTTTAACGCGAAGGATGCTGAGTGTTAGAGATTCGCTGTAGCGAGAGCGAAGCGGTGATGCGAATGCGAGGGATGCCGAGTATTTGCATCACCGCGCAGCGGGTTTGCGGCGCCCGCGACGCAAACCTTCGACTTTGTCGAATGTTTTTCGTAACGCCAGCGAAAAAGTTGAGGCAGCTTTCGACATTTCAATGACGCGGAGAGTCTTTGGTGAGACTCGTAGCGTTGTTGGATTGTCGAAAGGTAACGCGATTTGAATTACGGTTCGGATTAACGATTCGATTTTCATGCGGCGGCCAAGCCGCCTATGATTGCTCCCTCCGGTCGCTATCGATTTTCAAAACTCCCGTTTTGTTTTGAATCAATTTGAAATCCGAAATGAAAAACGAAACGCCCGCGCGAGTCGCTTTGACTTTTGCGCGGGCGCGATTCGGATCGGCCGAAAATCAAGCTGATGATATTTTGAGTTTCGCGTTTTAGATCTCAGAAACCAGATCTAAAAACTGCGGCGTTAATTTCACTTCGCCCACAGCATTACGGCGCGAGCACATCCAACGGAACAACTTGGACGCCGCGGTCGGTAACATAGGCTTGTGAACCAAATCCAATGATTGCAACTTTCGAAACCGGTGGGTTGTTTCCGGCGGCAACCATACGTTCCTCGACAGCAACAAGATTGTCAGATGCCTCTTCGATTTGAGCGGAGCTGAGCTTAACTTCAACTGGGATCCAGGTCCCGCCAGGAGCCGCAATGACTGCATCGACCTCTAAATCACGAGAATCATGATAGTGGTAGAGGCTCATTCCGTTTGCTCGCGCATAGACCCACAAATCATGGAGTGCCAACGATTCAAAAAGTAGTCCAAGCGTCTTGAAA
Source organism: uncultured Collinsella sp. (assembly GCA_900554655.1). Classification (GTDB taxonomy): domain Bacteria; phylum Actinomycetota; class Coriobacteriia; order Coriobacteriales; family Coriobacteriaceae; genus Collinsella. Next base: position 3,879 of record USIL01000006.1, on the reverse strand, counting down.
TCTAGCAGCAAGGTCTCCGGAGTCGCCCCGAGCGCAGCGGCCGCCAGTGACGGGTCAGCAAGATGATGCTTCTTTGATTCTCTTAAGTGCACAGGAGATCTCATTGCTGGATTCCATGCGGGAATATCGCGAACGAAGCTGACCCGAGCGAGAAGAGATATATACGATGCCGCCGTTTGTCTCGATACCTCTCCACCAAGATCAGCTACGAGCGTCTTGAGTGTCGCCAAAGTGGATTCATTGCGCGCAAGCGATTCGATAACAGCTTTGACCTTTTCGGGATCGCGTCGAGAGCCATCAACACGAGACAAATCTTCTTCGGCAACTATGCCGATATAACGTTTTGCCATCGCCGACGCAGCCAGCACATCGCGCCCGACCGCCGCGGGCCATCCGCCGCGAACAACGCACTCGGCAATCGAGGCAGAATCCAACGACCCGAAAGCGCCATTGAACTTTTCGCCAGAAATAATGCTCGACAGCTTAACCGCACCGCTAGATTTCCCAAGTTCGAAAAGCGTCATGGTATCCATGCGCAATTTAGCGAACCTTCCAGCACCACTGTGCATCGGCCGCTCATTGTCTCGCGGTGTCGCCGACCCCGTAAATATGAACTGGCCAGGCTCGCCGCCGCGGTTGTCGCACTCAAACCGTGCCGCGTCCCAAAGTTTCGGAACCTCCTGCCATTCGTCGATCAGCCGCGGCACCTCGCCGGAAACGGCAAGCGCCGGGTCCGTCTCGGCACGCAAACGATTCTCGAAGTTGCGCGACGGATCCATGAGAAGGAGCCTGGACGCCGCACGGGTCCCGGCTGTGGTTGTCTTTCCACACCATTTCGGTCCTTCGATGAGAACGGCACCGAATATCCCTAGCATCTGGTCGAGCTCATTTTCGATAATTCGAGTGTAGTACTTTTTTGGCATATTCTTCACCATTGATTACCAGCGCGTTTAACTAAATTTACCGTTTTCATTTAACCAGATTTTGCTTTTTCGATTAACCAGATTTACGCATTTCAGTTAACGAAACAGATTGAACATGCCGAGTCAAGCCACGACAGGCTCGCGTCGTACTGCGGCCTGGCGCCGCACAACCGCCAGTCGGAGACCTCGATCTCCTCGGTGACGGCATCGCGCCAAGGCAATAAAAGGCTGAAGAACCTGCTCATATTCTCGTGCAACTGCCTTGCCCGGACAGAGGGAAGATGAGGCGACCACTACGCCAGGTGCCGAGAACGAGGCATACCGCACGGCAAGGCACTCAAAGCGCTGACGCGAAAGAGGTTGAAGGTCACCTACGCGATCATACGGGACAGGGTGCCCTAAGCCACCTAGTCGAAGCACAGCACTCCGAACAGGCTGGAGTCCGCCGGTCGAAAGGCCTGGCGTCAGCATTTCGCGATTCGATCTCGCGAACGACATTCCCCGGTTGACAAAACTATAGGAACACCCGTGCTGTTACCCCTGCCATGCGTGTGATTGAGTATCTGCTAGCTTAAGCACTGCTGAATATCGCGTAATAGCACCGCCGTTATCGTGTGCGGGCATCTGGCAGACGCTGGTCCCTGTGCCCTTTTATTGCTAGCACTCCATCTGCAGCGCTGCCGCATGATGGTCTCTCCCATGTCGGCCCAGATCGCGTCTATGTTGAACCTCCTCGTTCAGTCGACCGCATGGCGGCACGAGTGTAACGGGGTGCCTGGAGATGCATTTAATAGCGGTGCCTGACGGCAATATTCAGTCGGGAAGGCAGCGGTGCTGATTCGCAATACAGGTGGTGTCGAAAGGGCCTAGGACTCATGTGATTGCATAAGCCGCAACAGTGCTGAAAAGGCTAACTGCTTTTGTTCGTGCATTGGCATCATATTCATAAAAACAACCGGTCCCGACGTTGAATCTAAAATCATCGTTTGGGGGTGCGGACAGAAAGTTGGACCGCGGGGCGGTCCGGACTGGAGGTTCGCATGTACAGCAGGGAGAAGGTCGAGCTCTTCCTCCTGGCGACGGAGGACGGCATGGGGCCCACCGCCGCCGCGAAGTTCGCGGGGGTCTCGGTGGGCGCGGCCAAGAAGTGGGCGACGGGGCACCTCCCGCACAGCTACACCGGGGCGCGCTGTAGAATCGTGGCGAGGAAACCGCCACGGAAGGAGGCCAGCTTGGGCCCCGACAAGTCGATCTACGCCCCGCCCGCGACCGGCCCGCTCGCCGGGCTCAACGAGGACCAGATAGAGAACCTGCTGCTCAGGGCGGTGTTGGCCGACCTAAAAGCGGAAGGGTGGGACCCGGCTTCGATCTCGAACAGGAGCAAGTGCGAGCTCGGCGAGAGATTGAGGCGGGCGACCGCCCTGCCCCTCCGCTCGATCACAGGTTTCTTGAGGATATCGAAGAGCTCCTATGAGTACTGGAGGCCCCGCGTCGCCGCGCCGCGCGACCGCGACGCCGACATACGCGACCGCGTGGTGCGCATCTTCCGCGAGGGCTCGGGGTGCTGGGGGTACCGCACCGTCTGGGCGCGCCTGCGCCGCGAGGGGGTCCGCGCCAGCGAGAAGCGCGTGGCCCGCGTGATGCGCGAGGAGGGCCTCGAGGTCGTCTACAACAAGAGGCGCGCCCGGGGCTACAGCTCCTACGCCGGCGAGGTCTCCAAGGCGCCGGAGAACCTCGTGAACAGGAATTTCCACGCCGACGAGCCCAACCGGCTGTGGCTCACCGACATCACCGAGTTCAGGCTCCCGGGCGGCGAGAAGGTCTACCTGAGCCCGGTCATCGACTGCTTCGACGGGATGCCCGTCGCCTGGTCGATCGGGCTGCACCCCGACAGGCGCCTCGCGAACTCGAGCCTGCTCAAGGCCTGCGCGGCCAGGCCGGCGGGCGCCCGCACGACGATCCACTCGGACCGCGGCGGCCACTACCGCTGGCCGGAGTGGATTGGGATCTGCGAGGAGAACGGGCTGGCCAGGAGCATGTCCGCGAAGGGCTGCAGCCCGGACAACTCGGCCTGCGAAGGCTTCTTCGGCCGCCTCAAGAACGAGTTCTTCCACTACAGGGACTGGGAGGGCGTGACGGCCGGGGAGTTCATGGGCAGGCTCGAGGCCTACCTCGTGTACTATCGCGAGGAGCGGATAAAGAAGTCCCTCGGGTGGCTGAGCCCGATGGAGTACCGCAGGAAGCTTGGATACGCTTAGACGCGGTCCAAGAAATCGTCCGCACCCCCTTTAGCATTGATCCTGGCTGTTTCCAGAAAGCCACTAGTTTTTTAACTCATACATGAAAAGGAGGTGACGAAAATGGAGAAAGAGGAAATCGAGCTGGCCAGCGATAAATCGGCTTCCGACATCGAGATCACTGTTGAAGAACTTCTGGACTTCGGCATTGATGTTGATCAGGTTATACAGCGCCGCTGCTAAGGTCTGATAACACAATCGCCTCCGTTTAATGTGACGGAGGCGATTCCTATTCGCCCGAAAGAAAGGAGCTCAAGTTGAAGGTTGATTTCACTCTGATCAATCCGGTGAATCACTACAGGAAGACCCTTGTTGATAATCTGGCCATCTTGAATCTAAGGGCCGTTTCTGAAGCAGCGGGATTTTCAACTCACGTTATTGACTTTCAGCGCAAGTTCCTCGAAGAAGAAAAGACTTTTTCAAAAGAAATCTATCGGTGGTTCTCCGACGAAATAAAAGCAATCGACTCCCATGTTTTTGGTGTTTCGATCATGAACGCCTCTTATATCTGGGGCATCATGATAGCGAAGATTATTAAACGGGCGCATCCCGAATCGGTTATCATATTTGGTGGTCCCCAGATCACTTCACTTCGAGAAATGGTTTTTCAGGATTGTCCCGAGGTTGACTTTCTATCGATCTTTGATGGGGAAGAAACC
>USIL01000005.1:0-17169 GCA_900554655.1 uncultured Collinsella sp. | reverse complement strand
GGACAGACTCTCGAGGTTGTCTGCCTCGGAGGTTTGGCGGCACTCGTAATAGACCGTTGCGACGTCCGACAAATCGGTTAGCGCCTGCTTGATGAGCTCACTTTTTCCGACGCGACGCCTGCCGTAAATGAGAACATTGCGCTGCTCGGGTGCTTTGAGCGTTTTCTTAATACGGGCGAGCTCACGCTCCCTGCCAATAAATTCCACTTACTCGGTTCCTTCCGACTCGGTTTTGTCCGAGTTAATTGTATCGCATGGATCAGTTTATGCTCGAGTTTACTCGGACAAAACCGAGTCGGTTCTGCCCGAGTAAATTTGAAGGCGGCCGAATGCGTCTTGCTGCGTTTGCGGTTGGATACGTTGTCGAAAACGTGTCGTGCGGATTGTTGGATCGAATCGAACATTGGGACAGACGTCTCGTTTTATGGGCCGGGGGCGTGCATGTGCGAGTTCTTTTGGCCCATAAGGAACGCTGGTGGGTCGTTATTTGGGCCACGGGTCACTTCGCCGGCGCCGTGTTTCGTCATACGCTCATAGTGGAAGCCGATGCCACGGGGTCGACTTGGGACTCGGGCAATGGATGAGCTGCAAGCCGAAAGGAGCGGTGAGAATGATGAGGCCCATGACAAAGAAACTGCTGTTAGGAATTCCCACCGTGACGCTTTCGGCCGTGCTGGCGTGTACAGTGGCCGGCTGTGGCGGTAGTGCTCCGAGCGGCTCGCCTGGCGGTTCGGGCGGCAGCGCGCCTGTGCAGGAAAAGCCCAGGGCCTATGATTCGCAGACGGTCGAGGTGGCAGGCATTACCTATGAGTCGGTGGCTCACGGTACGTTCTATCGCGGCGATGCCAAGCTGCAGGACGGCTTTTACCTGCACATCAAGATCACCAACAACAACACAAAGAACAGGACGTTCAGTTCCTTTAACGTGCATGCTGCCCAGGGCGATCTTGAGGCAGGCGACCCGTTGTTTACTTCCGGCAAGGCGGCCGTGCTCGACTACGTTGCAAGCGAGGCTCCCGATGAGCTGCACGAGGGCATCGACCTTTCCGAGAGGCCAGATATCGGCCCGGGCGAGACCGTTGAGTACGTGTATTTCTGGGCGCCCAAGACGGCGTACTACGGGCCCATCACTGTCGAGTTCGTAGACGCTTATGCCCCCGCCAAGAATCATGAGGCCATGCACTTTGACACCACGGGATGCGAGACCAAGGAGTTCAAGGCGGCCGGCGGCGTGGCCGATTCTGGCGAGAAGGCAGATTTAACGGGCATCGACTGCGCATCGTACAGCATCGAGGCCGCCGATGGGTACACGCTGGATTCGTCCGACGAAGAGCGCGAAAAGGCAAACTTCTTCCACGACGAGACTGGAGGACGCCTGAACATCAGCATCTTCCCGCGCTCGCCGGAGGAAGAGGTTGCAAGCCTAGAGCAGGTCTACGAAGGCAAGGAGACAACAACCGACCAGGTCGAGTACAACGGCATAACGTGGCTGCGCTTTACCGGTCCCGACAACGGCCATACGCTGTTTGCGACGGCTCCCGCGACGGGCGAGACCGTCCGCGTGTCGATTGGCTGGAAGATCGATTGGGACGCCGCCGCGCCCATGATGGAGGCATTGAAGCTCAAGTAGCGGGTTGCGATTCCCACGTCAGGCGACTCAGGGCTGGCTCCGAGTTATCGGGGCCAGCCCCTTTTGGTGTTCGATGAGCCGAGTCGGCGTCTCTCGCAAAGGTAACTGAGAGCTAGTGAGGCTTATCAGAATTGACCTCATCGGCGGTGTCTTTTTCGAGCGCCGTGCGGCGGGCGCTGTAGGCGACAAGGCCGGCACCAGCTGCGGCGAGTGCTGCTGCGGCTGCCGTAAGGGGAGCGTTGACGTCGCCCGTGCCCGCAAGCACGCCCGCTTTTCCGGAGCGCTTGTTATTGCCGTGATCCTTGCCACTGCTGGAGCTGCTTCCGCCGGAGCCGCCGCCCTTGTCAGTACCGCCGCCACTTGAGCCGCCATCGCCGTCTGCTGTCATCGGAGCATCGTGAAGTCCTGTCGTATCCGCGCTGCCGCATACGCCGACCTGAGCTTCTGAGCGCTCGCATACCGCGTCGGGCACATGAAGCTCGTGCAGTACGGGACCCAGCGCCGAGTTTGCGCCCGGTCGAATTTCCTCGAGCGTTACGGGATCGAGCGCCACCAGATTACGCGCCTTCGCATACAGCGTTACGCGTTTGCCCACTTCGTCGCTCCAACTCTCGGGGATGGCGAAGCTCATGCGGAATTGTGCCGTGCAACCCGGTGCCAGCACGGCGTTGCCGTTGTCGGCTACCAGCGGGTGCGTTGCAAAACGTGCGCCCAGCGTCTCGAGCGCGTACTTCACGTGTGCCATATCGTTGGCCGAAGCGTCCTCGGCAAGCTCTGGATCGTAGATCGATGCCATGCGTGCGTTCACTCCGAACCCGATGGATGCGCTGGAGAACGGCTGACTGGAGCCCTCTCGGTACAGATCGATCGTGCCGGCGGTCAGCAAGGTGTTGCCGTCGTTTCGCACCGTGACCATGAAGGATTCGCCTGCTGCTCCGGGCACCACCGCGCCCGAGGTAGCGACTGCGCCCGTCGGAGTGGCACACGCCACCAAGGGCACTTCGATGCCGTGTAGTTCTGCCTCGCTCTTCTCCGCGCTCACAATGTGCGTGGCGAGCGCGGAGAGCATGCTCCCCGACGTCAAAAATGTCGTTATCTGATCGACGGGATGGTCCAGCTCGCACATCACGAACGGCTCCGTGAACAGATCGCCTGCCAAGGTGCTGGCGAAGATGCGGAAGTGCTTGCCCATCACTGCTACCGGGTTGCCTTCTTCGTCGTAGGTTTGTCCCACCTTGCCATCGGTGTTCTCTACATAGAGCACGCACCTGCCGTTGTTGCTTACGCTAAACGATGCCGGGCCACAGCCTGCAAATGCCGATGCGCCTCGCGTCCAAGTAATATGCTGCAGTTGCTCGTTGACGGTTGCCAAAAAGCCCGAATGTTGTGGCCATGGCACCGCACGGGGTACCGTGGCGTCTGGTGACATAACGCCCCAGCCCGCAATGGACTGGCCGATCACGGCGTACGATGTGCAGCCGCAACCGTCTGCGGTCTCGTACGCAACGGGCACCACCATTTTGCCGTTGATATTCTCGGGCGCGCCGAGCTCGATGCTCGACGGTGCCTGCGGAAAGCGGAGAACTTGGCGGAACGTCAGGCTGTCGCCCGAAACGTCCGACCACAGGGTAAAGCACTCCAGCGCAACCTCGGCCTCGCTGCCGAGCGCCTTTTCTGCGGTGGTTCCGCGGCGGTGGAGGTAGGCGCCCGACAGGCGCCCGTTGACAAGTGTCTTGCCCACCGTGATGCGTGGGCACTGCAGGCAATGGTAGCCATCCTCCTGAAGGCGGCCGCGCGAGATGCTGCGCCACGACGTGTGCGATACCACGCGAACTCCGTCGTTGCTTATGCGCAGGCGCACAACGGACAGTATGCCGGATGTGCTCGCCGTATCGAAAAGGGTGTTGTCGCCGGCGGGGCGCTCGCCCGAGACCAGCAGCACGTAGGCGTCCTGGTTTCCTCTTCCGTCCGTATATTCCACTACGTCGAAGTCGTAATCGTATATGCTGTCGCGCTCCACGTCGCCCTCGCCAAACCCAAGGGGAAAGTCCACAGGCGTGGGAGCGGACCACGTTCCGTTTGCCTTTGTGTGTACCACCAGGCGCGAGCGACCATTGTCGCCGTAGCGCACCGAGGCGATACGGAACAGGCATTCTACGCCGGCAATCATTGCCAGCTTCATGTGGGCTTCGCTGAGCACGCCAGCAAACAGCACGTTGTCGCTCGAGGGCTTGATGCCGCCACGCTCGTCCTCCGACACGCCGGCAGAATCGGCGTTCGGGTCGGCAACGGTGTTCGTTGCCTGACCGATGTAGGTGTACTCATACATCGGCGCGGCGTTTTCGTCGTTCTCTATCAGTGCATGGACGAAATGCTCGACCTGTCCCGTGTCGTCGCTTTCTGCATCCGCCTCGAGCTCAATGCGCGTGACCGCTTGATCCCAATCGCGCACGACAGGCGCGGCGTTTACGGCAGTGGCCTTAACCTCGGCGCGTGCGAGCAGTTCGGCGTTGGTGACGATGGTGGCCGATGCGATAAATTGCGGCACACCACCCGCCTCGGCGTTGCCGGCCGAGCCGAAGCAGGCATCCAGCGTATAAGGCGTATCTCCATCCAATGCGAGCTCAGAGCGCTGGAGCACATACTGGTCGCCATTGTTCACCGACATATTCCACGAATCGATGAGTGTGGGCCACGACCCCGACCAAGCCTTGGTGGTCCACTTGAACATTACGAACTGGAGTATTACATCGACATCGACGTCTGCACCTACACGCAGTCGCGGAAGCTGGTGTCCATTTGCCTTTTCGTACCCAATGAACAGCGTGAGGGATGCGGCGCCGCGCACGGCAGACGAAGCGACGCCTGCAACGCCGGCGCCAAAGGTGACGGCAAGCCCGATCTGGATGGTGAACGAGCCCGAGGTGTTTGAATAGTCGAGCGAAATGTTTTTAAAAAACGCCGCGCCGCTGCCGTGCGTGTGGGCACCCACGGCGAGCGCCAGTTTTGCCAGCACCCAGGGGTTGACGTTTAGGAAAAACGGCACCGGTCCTAGGGTAAACTGCTCGGTCCAATTGAGGTCGGTTCTTACCTGGAAGAGGGCCTTAATATTGCCGTATGCGGGGTCGTTGTTGTTACCCCAGGTTTTGCCCACCCAATCGTAGGCGAGCGAGCCGTACAGCTGTGTGGCGATATCCATCGTGAACAGCGGCGTGCAATGGTGGCGAAGGAGCTTGGTGTTTCTTGGATCGGTGCCCGAACCGGCACTCATCCTCTTGTACTGATTCCACTTCCCTTCCATCTCGTCGAGGTAGCGGTTTGCCTGCTTGGCGCCCGACTCGCGCGGCGATTTCTTCCAGTATTCCGGATCAGGGTTGCCCGAATCGTTCATATAGCTAGCTGGTTTGTACCCTCCGCCAAACAGCACGTATCCAGCAAACGAGAAATCGAACAGAATGGGAAATGTGGGCATCCAGCACGTGAACTTATTGCCGCCGATACCGGGAAACGCCGCGGGGAAATCAAACGGAGTGATCTCTTGGTCCATGGTGGTGGGAATGATGGTGGTCGAGCCCGATTCCGCCTTTGCGGCCGGCGCGGTGACAACGGCCATGGGGGAGGAGAGTGTATAGGTCTTGCCCTGGTAGTCGAGGACAAAGCGCAGCTTGCACCCTTCCTCCAGAAGGCCCGAAGCTGCATCGAGGAACGTGTCTTCGAGCGTGAACGTCGCCAGATTATCCGCGCCCGATGCGCTGGCCTTGATCTGGCCGATCTGCGTGACGGTTTCGGTTGAGCTGCCCGCAGAGGGCATCACTTTATTGATATGCAACGTTGCCTGCCCGCCCTGCGGCAGATGAGCCTGCACGGTAAAAGCGTGCGTGTCGGGCTGGTCGTTTGCTGCTTCGTCCGCTGGCATTGCCATAAACGTGGCGTCGGCGTACTGGATGTCCCATTCGTCGAACGTGAGCTGTCGAAAGTACGGCTCGCCATCGGAGAGCGGACGTGTGGGTGCGGTAATAGCGGTGCCGCCCTGGATACGCGCAAGGGGAATCTCGACATCGCGGTAGCCTGCCATGCTAATGGAGATGCCGCCGTTAAAGTCGTACGCGTCGAGAAGCGTTGCCTCGTCCACGTAGCCTTCTGAAAGAGGGGCGACCTCAAAGATGGCCGTGCCTTCGTCATCGGTCGTGGCGGTGAGTTGTTTGCCTGCGGCATAGCGCGATATGAGCGTGACCTGGGCACCCGTGATGGGCGTATTCTTGTTGGCGACGTCGACCACGACCACACCAAACATGGTGCGCGAGAGCACCAAGACCTTGAAGGGATCATCTTCGTCGGCGTATGCCTCGGCGGGGGCGAACGGCAATATGAAGGCGTTTGCGCTTCCCGGCACGCGCGGCAACATAATGCTCGCCAGCGAGGACGCTCCGGCAACAAGTAACGAACGGCGATCAAGCATCTTTGGCTCCCATCCCGCAGGTATCGGTGGAAATAATCCAATTTTGCGAGAAGGCATCCTGTCACGGTAGTGCCGTCCGAGGGCCAAAATGTCCAATTTGAGCGAGTGAAGCGCCGGGTTCCGGAACGCGTTCGATGCGCTTGGTAGTCCGGTCGCTAACGTAACATATGCGCGACCAGCTCGGCGCGTGTGCCGATGCCAAGCTTTGCGTATACGCCGGATAGGCGGTTTTTAACGGTGCCCGGCGATACTCCCATGTGGCGTGCGATTTCGGCGTTGGTCCATCCACGGCAGGCGAGCATGGCCATGGTGAACTCCGTGGTCGTTAAATCGTCGGCCACGTCCTCGCCCGAATCGGGGTTGTGGATGCGCCGCCAGCCGTAGCTGAAGCGGTACGTGATCTCGATGATGCGCGCGAAGTCGTCAGGGTATTGCGTTTTTAGGCATGCCTCGATAAGCCCCTGTAAAAGGCCGTGATGCTCGCCAATGAGCTCAATAAGGCCGTCGGGACGCGCAATGTTCCAAGCAACTCCGAAGTGCGTTTTTGCGGCGTCGATGTCCTTGAGGCTCATGCATGCCATGGAAGCCGCCAAGTGCAGGAACAGTTCCGAGATCGGATAGCTCCCCTGTTTCATGATCAGGGCGTTTTCCGCCATGCCCAGACTGCGGCCATATTCGCCGCGCAGGTACAGGGCATGCGCCATCACGTAGCTGGCGAACAGGCGCAGGCCTTCGGGCAGATGCGCCGCAAGCGGATAAAACTCTTCGGCGGAATACGGGGAAGGCAAGTGCAGCAGGACGCTCGCGGCCGAGGCGAACAGGATATGTGTGGCGTGGACGGCGGGCGACTCCTCGTCAGCCGGCGTATCGAGGATGCCAGCAAGGCACCGACGGGCGTCGGCGATACGGTTGAGCGACAGGCTGGCGTATCCGCAGATAAAGCATGCGGAATAGCGCAGTGCGGGATCGGTGGCGTCAAGATAGGGGCGCGCCGTCTTGGCAGCGAGGGCGGCCTGTCCGCGAAAGTACAGCGCTTCTGCCGTGGCAATGGCGCGCGAATCGGGGTCGGAAATGCCTGCAACCGCAGCGTCAATCTGCCCCGGCACAAAGGCGGTGCACATCAACGGCATGGGAACGCATGGGTAGCCATCGCAGTCCATCTTCCATCTCCCAACAGCTGGCAACAATGCAGCAATTGTACTCCTGTTGCTCGGGACCCCTTTCGTTCTACTGTTCGGTTAACGCTGCGGATCGTTTTGGAAGGCTTGCGAGCATGGTGGTCCCGTTCTCGGAACTTGCTTCGACCTCTACCGTGCCACCGTGAAGCGCTGCAATCTCCCAAACGAGCGCTAGTCCGAGTCCTGCGCCGCCATATGCCCTACTGCGGGATTTGTCTAGACGAAAGAACGGCTGGAAGATGCTCTCACGGTACTGCTTGGGTATTCCCGGGCCCTGGTCCTCGACTCGCAGGAACACATGGCTGTCGTTGTCGCAGATGGAGACGTTGACAGTCGAGCCGGTGCGGCTGTAACGGATGGCATTTTCGACCAGGTTAAACACCAGCCGATAGAGGAGCGTGTCGCTCCCGATTACTAAAGCGTCTCCAGCACAATTGAGGGCTATGCCCTTATTTTCGGCAAGTGGCGCAAGGTCGGTGAGGACCTCTTCGGACAAAGGACCAAGTTCCACATCGTCCTCGCAAGGGACGCTGCGGAGCTCACTCATCTCAAGCAATACCTTGGCCATTCGAGACATGCGCTCGGTTTGTTCTTGTAGCAGGCCGAGCAGCTCGGCTGTTTCGGGTTGCAAACCGGAGTGCTCGGAGATGAATAGTTCAATCTGTGCTTGCATAAGGGCGAGCGGGGTGCGCAGCTCGTGTGCGGCGTTGCCGGTAAACTGACGCTGTGCAGAGAATCCTTCGCCAAGACGGGCGATCATGTCGTTGAAAGAGGCGCTGCATCGTTGTAGCTCGGTGGGCACATCTTCATTGAGTCTGATTTCGCTTAGGTTGTCAGGCTGCACACGCTCAACCTGGGCTGCAAAAGCCCGTAGCGGTTTGAGTGCACGGCCGCTCACAAAGTATGCCAGCGCGCCGCCAAGGAGTGTGACTCCAGCCGTGATGTACCAGGCTGTCGTGCCAAAAGACTCTTGCGCGTCGTTTACGACGATTGTGACCTTGTCATCGAGGGCCGCTTTCGTTGGGTCGAACGCCCAGAGCGAATCTTCGCCGGTTGCGTTAAAGGCCGAGATGTCGCTGCCGATGGCATCCATGTAGCGCATGCCCGTATAGCCGACCAGACAGTTCGTCAGCACGCACGCCGCACACGTCAGCAGTGCCGTCATGATCGTTATGCGCCATTGCAGCGAAAGCCCTTTCATTCGCCATCCTCCATAACGTAGCCCTCTCCAATCCGATTGCGAATCGGGTCGTATCCCAAAGCGCTGCGTAGCTTTTTGCGGAGCGACGAGATGTGAACGCGGGTTGCGTTGCTAAAACAGTTCACGGTGCTATCCCAAACGTGCTCGATAAGCTCCTCTTGGCTTACCGGTCGCCCCTGATTAAGCATCAGGTATTCCAAGATTCCCGTTTCCTTGCGCGTAAGAGATAGGGCCTCACTGTCCACGGAAGCGATGCACGCCTTGGTGTCAAAGTTGAGCTTTCCGCAGGTTAATACTATGTCGCTTTGTGCGAAGCGCCTGAGGGTAAGGCTGCGGATCCTTGCCGCAAGTTCGTCCAGATGAAACGGCTTGGTAAGGTAATCGTTGGCGCCGGCATCGAGTCCGGCGACCTTGTCGACGACCTCGCCGCGTGCCGAGAGCACGAGTACCTTGGTCTCGCAGTCGGTTTTCCTAAGTTCCCTGAGTACGGTCATGCCATCGATACGGGGAAGGTTGAGGTCGAGTACCACGAGGTCGAAGGCCTCAACGTCCAGTAGGTCGAGCGCCTCCTGCCCGTCGTGACAGCAGTCGACGCTGTACGCCAAGTTTCGCAAGCTGCGCGCGATTGCGTCACACAGCGCCCGCTCGTCCTCGACGATCAAAATACGCATAACAGTCTCCTTGCACATTTCAAATCGCGCTTAACACGGATTTTATAGCCGATATGGTCCAATGGTCGCGTAACGAAAGGAGTGGTCAGGTTGTTCAAAGCGGTAAAACCCGTGGTACAGGTCGCTTTGTTGATCGTCGGAATTGCCATGGTGTGCTTTGGCGTTATGCGTGGCAAGGCGGATGCCGTGCTGGCCAAAGCGATTAGGCTGTGCTTGGAGTGTATCGGAATTGGATAAAAGAGAAAACACTGCGTCGCATGTTTTGGCCCGATTTCGCGGATTCATTCAGGCGGCGGCGACGCTGGTCACCAATATTCACCTGCCAAACTTTGCCAAAGGCGGCATCTATCAGGGCGCGGGAAAAACAGTCTGCGTACCTGGACTTAATTGCTATTCGTGCCCCGCGGCATCGGGTGCGTGCCCCATCGGGTCGTTCCAGTCGGTGGTAGGTTCATCCAAGTTCAACTTTTCTTACTATGTCACCGGTACGCTCATTTTGCTCGGCGTGCTGCTGGGACGCTTTGTATGCGGCTTTCTGTGCCCGTTTGGCTGGCTGCAGGAGCTGCTTCATAAGATTCCCGGCAAAAAGCTTTCCACGAAAAAGCTTAAGCCGCTCACGTACATCAAGTACGTCGTGCTGCTGTTTGCCGTGGTGCTGCTGCCCGTCTTGATGGTTAACGACGTGGGCATGGGCGACCCATTCTTTTGCAAGTACATCTGTCCGCAGGGTGTGCTCGAGGGCGCCATTCCGCTGGCCATCGCCAATGCCGGCATTCGATCTGCGTTGGGACATCTCTTTACTTGGAAACTTGCCGTTCTCATTGCCGTGGTAGTGCTGAGCGTTTTGTTCTACCGCCCCTTCTGCAAATGGATTTGCCCACTCGGCGCATTCTATGCGCTCATGAATAGGGTGTCCTTGTTGGGGATTCAGGTTGACGCGTGCAAATGTGTCTCGTGCGGCAAGTGCTCAAAGGTTTGTCAGATGGACGTTGATGTGGTCCGCGCGCCCAATCATGCCGAATGTATCCGGTGCGGAAAGTGCATCGGGGCCTGTCCCGTCGATGCCATCAGCTATCGCTATGGCCTGGATGTGTCGGCGGAAAAGCTTCCCTTGACCGCTGATAAAAAGTAAACAAGCTTCGACAAAACGGAGGAATGACTATGAAGCTTTCTAAGATTGCGGCCCTGTTTATGGTGCCGGTATTGGCCTTGTGCCTTGTGGCATGTTCGGCGCCCGGTGGCAATGCGAGCGAATCTGCGAGCTCCGATCCTAAGATCGCAGAACTCACTGCGCAGAAGCCGGCCAATGCCGACGAGGCCGCCGAGTTGTATGCAAAACTCATGCAGAAGGAGAACGAGATCTTTTCGAGTGATAACGCGCTGTGGGAAAAGGTATTTAATGCGGCAAATAAAGACTCGGCAATGATTGAGGACGGCAGCAATTACGGCGATTTTCTGCTCAAGACCATCGACGGCGCCAAGGATGAGTTCACGGCGGATGAGCTTAAGACACTCAAGGCCGGTGCACAGCAGATCAAGGAGATCGAGGACAAGCTCGAGAGCCTGGAGAAGGAGTTCCCCGGCTGTGGAAGCACGCCGAGTGCAGGCGAGAGCGTCGACGCTTCGACCGCTGGCATGACGGCTGGTGCCAATGCTTCGAGCGAGGCGACGAAGTTCCCCAGCTTTACGGGCAAGGACCTGGATGGCAACGACGTGAACAGCGACGAGCTGTTCTCTAAGAACAAGGTCACCGTCATGAACTTCTGGTTCACCACTTGCAAGCCGTGCGTGGGTGAGTTGGGCGACCTTGAGGACCTGAATAAGGAGCTTGCCAAGAAGGGCGGCCAGGTCGTGGGCGTCAATTCCTTTACGCTCGATGGCAACAAGGGCGAGATTGCAGATGCCAAGGACGTACTGAGCAAGAAGGGCGTGACATATAAGAACATCTGGTTCAAGTCGGATAGCGAGGCCGGTAAGTTTACGTCAAATTTGTTCTCGTTCCCGACAACGTATGTCATCGATCAGAATGGCAACATCGTAGGGGAGCCCATCGTGGGCGCCATCAGCTCCGCTGAGCAGCGCGCAGCGCTCGACAAGCTTATCGACCAGGCGATTGCGAATAGCGAGCAGTAGAAAACGCGTAAAGCATGGCGATGATCGTGCACCGCTGTGCGAAGTAGTCCGCTACCTTTCAAGATAAGCTCCACCATATAGAGGTCCCGCTCGGGACCTCTTCTTTTGGGCGCCGTCCCGTTCGTTTTTTGGCGCGGTTTGTTACATTCCTCACTGGCGTCGGCAAAAAATGGGGATAGAGTAGGACAAACGCGTCGAATACGAACGGCGGAGGAGAGCGGGCAGGGTGCCTGCGCAGGAGAGGTTGCCGTCCATGCTGGAGCTCAAAGGTATTTGCAAAAGGTACGTTACGCAGTCGTTTACGCAGGTGGCGCTCGACAGCGTGAGCCTGTCTTTTCGCGATAACGAGTTCGTGGCCATTCTGGGTCCCTCGGGTTCGGGCAAAACCACGATGCTCAACGTTATCGGCGGACTCGACCACTTTGATTCTGGCGACCTGCTGATTGACGGCATCTCGACCAAGGACTTCCGCGACCGCGATTGGGATGCCTACCGCAACAACCGCATCGGCTTTGTGTTCCAAAGCTATAACCTCATTCCGCATCAGACCATTTTGGAAAACGTGGAGCTGGCGCTCACGCTCACGGGCGTGGGGCATGCCGAGCGCCGCCAGCGTGCGCGCGAGGCGTTGGAGAAAGTCGGCTTGGGCGAGCACGTTAACAAGCGCCCGAGCCAGCTATCGGGCGGGCAGATGCAGCGCGTGGCCATTGCCCGCGCCCTGATCAATGACCCTGAGATCGTCCTTGCCGACGAGCCGACTGGCGCTTTGGATTCAACGACATCCGTGCAGGTTATGGATTTGCTCAAAGAAGTTGCGCGCGACCGTCTGGTCATCATGGTCACGCACAATCCCGACCTGGCATACCAATACGCCACGCGCATCGTCAACCTGGCGGACGGCAAGATCACCGATGATTCCGATCCTTTCGATGTCGCTGACGCCACGCGCCGCGAGGCCAAGCCTACGCGCAAAACCTCGATGAGCTTTGTGACGGCGCTGGGGCTTTCTGCCCGAAACCTCATGACCAAGAAGGGCCGCACGGCCATGACTGCCTTTGCGGGCTCGATTGGCATTATCGGTATCGCGGCGATTCTGGCGCTGTCCAACGGCGTAAACGGCTACATCAAAAAGGTCGAGGAGGATACGCTCTCGAGCTACCCACTCACCATTTCCAAGCAGGATTACGACCTGTCGTCCATGATGGGCGGGCAGGGGGCCGCGGATGATGACTCGCCTGAAAACGTGGATTCGTCCGACGACAGTGCCGGCGGCAAGGCTCAGGGAACCGATAAGATTCCCGTGGTCACGGCCGTAAAGGATATGTTTGCGAGCGTTAAGTCCAACGACATGACGAGCTTTAAGGCATGGCTTGACGACGGCGGCGACGGTATCGACAAAGAGGTCAACGCCATTCAGTACGGCTACGGTGTATCGCCGGTTGTCTATCGTGCCGGCAAGGGTGACGAGAAACCCGTTCGGCTGGTGCCCAATGCCATGACCGAGGCCATGAGCGGAGGCGCGAGCTCGGCGGCAACGGTGAGCATGGAATCCATGGGAACCTCGGTCTTTAACGAGATGATCGACGACCAGAGCCTGCTCGACAGTCAGTACGATGTCGTCGCCGGTCATTGGCCCACGTCCGCCAACGAAGCCGTAATGGTGCTCTCGAGTCGTGGCACGGTGGGTGACTACACGCTCTACAGCATCGGCGCGCTGGATATCAATGAGCTCAACGATCTGGTAAACAGCGCTATGACGGCTGACGGTGGGGTCGAAACGCCCGAGACCGGCACCGAATTTACCTACGACGATGCGCTGTCCACGACGTTTAAGGTGTTGTCGTCGGCCGATGCCTATCGCAAAAACGAAGAGACCGGCATGTGGACTGACATGTCTGGCGACGCCGACTTTATGGCAGCCAAGGTTGCCGACGGTATCGACGTGCACATTGTGGGCGTGGTGCGACCCAACGAGACGGCTAACGCGAGCGCGTTGTCCCCGGGCATTGCCTATACGCATGCGCTGACTCGCCAGCTTATGGAGCGCGCTGCCGATTCGCAGATTGTGCAGGAGCAACTCGCCCACCCCGAGACGGATGTCTTTACGGGCAAAACCTTCGACGAACTGCAAGGCGAGGCCAAACAAGGCGTGGATCTGGGCAGTATGTTCAGTGTGGACGAGGCGGCGCTCAAGAGCGCGTTCTCGTTTGATGCGTCTGCACTCTCGGGTGCGGCCGGCGGTATGGACCTTTCTGGTATCGACTTATCCGGGCTGGACATTGACCTTTCGGGCGTTGGAAGGGACATCGACTTCAGCGACATCATGGCAAAAGCACCGGCCCCAGATTTCTCGGGCATCTTTGACGGTCTGGAGCTCACGCCCGAGCAAATGCAGCAGGTGGGAATGCTTGCCAACCAACTGTTTGAGGGCTTTTTGCGGTCTGATCAGTTTAGGGCGCTGTCACCCGAAGATCTTAAAGACGCGGCAAAGCTCGCTGCCGCATTCTCGACGTATCTTGAGAGTGATGCCACGGCGCAGCAATACCTGACACAGCTCAAGGCACTCGGTGGCGATGCCCTGGCCGAGCGCCTGCAACAGACGATGACCGACTATGTGCAAAAGCAGCTGGCTCCGTATCTGCAGCAGGCTATGGATCAGGTGATGAAGTCGATCAGCGATCAGATTGCGGCGACGGTGTCAACTCAGCTCAAGGCAGGCGCGGCAGGGCTTATGGACCAGATGGCGACGCAGATGTCTTCGAGTTTTGCTAACCTGGCGAGCGCCATGCGCGTGGATGCGAGTGCCTTTACTCGTGCCATTCACTTCAACATGGACGCCGAGGACCTGAGCTCGCTCATGATGAGCTATGCGAAGGCGTCGAAGCTCACCTACGACAACAATCTGACCACGTTGGGTTATGCGGACGAGGCGGACCCAATCTCGGTCAAGATTTTCCCGCGCGACTTTGAGGCCAAGGAGCGCGTGCTCGATCACATCGACGCGTACAACAAGCAGGTCAAAGCCGCCGGCCACGATAATCGGGCAATTTCGTACACCGACTACATGGGCATCATCATGGGCTCGGTGAATGATATCGTGAATACCATCAGCTTGGTGCTCATCGCATTCGTAAGCATCAGCCTGGTGGTGAGCTCCATCATGATCGGCATCATCACGTACATCAGCGTGCTGGAGCGCAAAAAGGAGATTGGCATTCTGCGTGCGATTGGCGCGTCGAAGCGTAACGTGGCAAACGTGTTCAACGCCGAGACCTTTATCGAGGGCCTCATTGCCGGCGTCTTTGCTGTTGTCGTCGTGGTGGCCGTGAGCTTCCCGGTCAATGCTTGGGCGCTTGCGGCCAAACAGGTCCCCAACCTGATGAGCCTGCCCGTGCAGGACGCGCTGGTGCTCATCGCGATTTCGGTGCTGCTAACGGTCGTCGCCGGTTTGCTACCGGCCCGCAGTGCATCCAAAAAGGACCCCGTGGAAGCCCTGCGCTCTGAATAATGCGACAAGGGGACAGTTCCTTTGTCGCATTGAACGGCATGTAAATCGAGATCTATTACTTTTCCACTTCCCGGGAAAGTATTCACTTTTGTTGTATGGGGTGCGGCTGGAGGATGGTCATCGTCCAGTAGTCACCTCTATCTTGTGAATCGCCTGAAGCACAAGGCATAATGCATGTGACAAGGGGGCAGTCCCTTTGCCGCATTGATCTGAGAGTAGATGTTGATGATTCTATCGTTGGCCCCTATGGAGGGGATTACCGGGCATGTGTTCCGTCGCGTGCATGCGGAGTGCTTCGGTGCACTCGATTGCTATTACACGCCGTTTTTGCCGCCGCCGCGGGTGGGAAACTGCTTTGGCGGCAAGGCGTTTAAGGAGATCGATCCTGCCAATAACCAGGGCCTCAACGTAGTGCCTCAACTGATGTCCAAGAACGCGGACGAATTTGTGTGGGCGGCACAGGTGCTCGCCGACATGGGCTACCGCGAGGTCAATCTCAACTTGGGTTGCCCCTCGGGTACGGTTGTCGCCAAGGGCAAGGGCTCGGGTTTCTTGCGCAATCTCGACGAGCTCGAGGTGTTCTTAAGCGATGTGTGCGAGCGGTCGCCGTTGCCGGTATCGGTAAAGACCAGGCTGGGGCTGGAGAATGACGACGAATACGAGCGCGTGCTCGATCTGTATTGCCGCATGCCGTTGGCAGAGCTGATCGTGCATCCGCGCGTACAGAAGGACCGCTATACGGGCTTGCCGCGCAAAGAGTTTTATGGCGAGACGCTGGAGCGTGCGCCGTTCCCCGTGGCCTATAACGGTGACATTTTTGATCTTGAGGATATGGACGCGCTGGTGGAGGCCTATCCCGGCACGCGCCATGTGATGTTGGGGCGTGGCCTGCTCGCGAACCCCGCTCTGGCTCGCATGGTCAAGGGCGGCCCTGCTGCAACGGCTGCTGAGCTGCAGCGCTTCCACGACACGCTGTTTGCGGCATATGCAGAAGAGATTGGCGGCAATGCGGTCTTCCGCATGAAGGAGTGGTGGTTCTACGCCAAGTGCGCTTTCGCTGATCCCGCTACCGTCCACAAGATCGTACGCAAGACCAAAAAGGTCGACGAATACCGCGCTGCCGTCGAGCGCGTCTTTCGTGAACAGCCGCTTGCACCCACAGCTCGCTTCCACGGCTAACTAGTCATCGGGGGCGTTCTTTAACGACTGGTCATTTAAGGACGTCCCCAACGACTATGTAGCAAAAACATGTACACCAGCATCCAAAGATGTCGAAAAATGTCGACTTTGGATGCTGGTGTACATGTTTGGGTCCGACGGGGGAGCGGGCCTAGGCAATCAGTGCATCAAGTGTAATGAGCTCTCTGAGCCGCTCCGTGCGTGTTTGCCCATGGCGTTTGGCTTTTTCGTCAAACGCCTCAAGAATCGATTCGCCCACACGTGCTGATATAACGACGCTCGGCTCATCGGAGATTGGTGGCCTTCCCAACTTGATGGTGTGACCTTTCGGCCACTCATCTTTTTCGTAGGCTTCCGCGGCTTTCTTCAACTCTCCGGGAGCAAACCCCATCATCTTTTCGAGCTGCTTAGCATCCATGGCGCCTCCTATCGATCGACATAATGTCGAGCGCCGGTTCTCGGATTCTCTTTTTGTATACAATTTTGTAGACAAAAATACAAGCAGTTCATCGGGCTAATTAGCTTGTTTTGACCTGCCTGTTCGATAGGAAATGAGCATTGACGGCTTCGATACTCCTTTGCTTTTCAGCTTGGAATTTGGATGCTCATTGAACTTCCGGAGGGGAGCCCTTTATTAAGCTATTGAGATTCTGGGCAGGAGCTCTCACTGGTCTTCGGTAATGGGGCCAGCTTAATTCGCGACACAGTGTGTCGCGAATGGGAGTAGTCGTTAGGTGTCCTTCAATGGCTACTCATATAAGAACGTTCAAGTGTCGGATTTTGTCATTTAGTGTCGCTCTCAGCGACTATTCTGGAGGGTCGTGGTCAAAAAAGGGCAAATATGAGTACTGTTGCCATTATGGTTGCATTTATTTGCTATAAATTGTAGCTCCTGATGAGATTTGTTCCCATTAAGAGCTACTTTTATTGAACATATGAGGAGAAATAACGTCGTCTGCGGACGAGTGGAACGTTGAATAGTTCCTGAAGTGATCAAAATCGCTGCTACTAAACAGGTAGCAGTACTCATATTTGCCCTTTTTTGACCACAGCCCTCTCGGAAACCTTTCCAGAGGCGTCAAACAGCCATAATCCAAAGGTCTCCTCAAACAATTAGCCGGCCAAGAGCGTCCATGACTACCAAAAAGCTGTACGCCAGCATCCAAAGATGTCGAAAAATGTCGACTTTGGATGCTGGTGTACATGTTTG
>USIL01000004.1:0-17295 GCA_900554655.1 uncultured Collinsella sp. | reverse complement strand
GCGGGGCTTCTGCCGTATTAGCGTATTTGGCTTTGGCATTCTTTGACGATCGTGTTGTTTGATCGGATCGCGTGGCGATGCAATCTCGCGCACGCCCGCCGGTGCATGCTCTTCCTGATTTGTATAGCGAGAGGGGAGCGTATATGAGCTGGCGAGGCGATATTGCGATGGGGAAGTACGGAAAACTGCCGTGTGCCCTTATAGACAACAATATGTTTCCGAGCGTAGAGGTTGATTGCGCGTCGTTTGTCGTCACCTGCCCTTGCTGCGGCTCGCAAATACCGTGTCTCGACATTCGGTTTATCGATGCGCGCGACAGACTCAGCGACGAAGTGAGAAAACGGACAGGCGTTCATATGCCGGTGTATCCGGAGAAATGCCCTGTTTGTGGCCTCGATATCGTGTACGACGCCGGCGACGAGGGATAGGTGATGCGGAGGAGTTGGCTGTGAGTGTCTTTTGCCTCTACAAATAAATCCCCTCACCGAGTTGCTTGTGGAACTCGGCGTGATGGTCGCGTGCCCAGGTAAAGAGCGCCTGGTCAAAGTCGGTACGCGTGACCGGGACGCCAAAGACGCCGGCAACTTCGACGCGTATAAACTCCAGTGCCGGCAGCTTGTTGATGGCAGTGAGGGCAAACGGGGACGAGGGCTCCTCGAACAGATAGCGGCTGCCTTGCAGCGCGTCGCAACTGGTGCACGTGTTGCCGAGCGACGGGGCTTTGGAGGCTCGCGCGCCTACGGGCTTGTAGCCGCAGCGCTTATGAAGGTAGTCGCGGATCTCGCCCGGTACGCAGCCAAGAGCGGGCACGATGGCGAGTGCGTTGGCGTTGGCCGTGTCGATGGCAATGTACCCGGCTTCGTTGGGCGCGTGCGCGATGGCGATGCTCTCGTCGTTATCGGTTCGATAGGGAATGCCGAAGGCTGCGACCGAGGTCTCTTTGTGACACTTCCAGCACTCGCGCTTGCCCAGTACTAGATATATATACGGCGCTGAGGGGTCGGATCGGTCAACACCGGGCAGCCACTCGGCAAAGGGCTCGGGGTTGACGCCGCTGGGTACATACCAGATCTTCTTGGTCCGGTCCCATTTGGCGCCCAGCGCCTTGGCTTCTTCTTTGTGCGAAAAGGGGACATCGAGCTCGGTGCGCATGGCGGCTCCTTGGTGCTGCAGGTGCAAGTGGCTCAAGGATACCGCAGGGCGCAGACATCGCGGCGTTTTGCTGAGAAGTTGCGGTGCGGACTGATTGGTTATGCCGATGAATAGATCGGCAAGTAGATGGTCGGCTTTTGGCTAGTTGGGCGGTTGGAGCTGCCAGCTGATTTGGCGACATAAAACAAAACAGCTCAGAGACATAGCCTCTGAGCTGTGAACATTTGGTGGGCGTTAGAAGATTTGAACTTCTGACCTCTTCCGTGTCAGGGAAGCGCTCTCCCCCTGAGCTAAACGCCCGATCAAGGGTGCGCAAGCGCGCAAGGGATAATATAACGGAGCCTGAACTCGGTGGCAAGAACATTTTTAAAAATCGCTTACATTGTGGAATTCGGGGGCTTTGTCATATCCATTTCAAAAGAGCCTGCTGCCGCGATTTGGCTGTTGCATAATGCAAGCCCATTGTGGTATCGAGCTATGGAAAGACGTCTGCGGAATTGTCCTACCGATAAACGGACAAGCCTCCAGCTGGTGCCTTTGCCGTGGTAAGGTAAGCCGAATTGCTTCCAGACTGTTTCGGGGGAGTGGAATGAGCAAAGAGTGTGTCGAGCAGGTCGAAGGCGCAGGGGCTTCGGTGCCGATGACCGATATATCGAACATTGATGTGCCCGAGGGCACCGACGAGCTCAGCCGCAACACCCGTCGCGCATGGCGCGACCGCCTGAACAGCGCTTCGACGCGCAAGATGATCACGGGCGTCTTGGCTACGCTGGTGGGCGGTTCGTTTTGGGGCTTCTCGGGCACCAGCGCGAGTTTTTTGTTCGATACCTACCATGTCGATACGCTGTGGCTTATGAGCGTGCGTCAGATTCTCGCCGGCCTGCTCTTTATGGCTGTGGTTGTCACGCGCGACCGCGCACGCCTGGTCAAGCTTTGGACGACGCCCGCTGATCGCAAGCAGCTGCTGCTCTTTACCGCTTTTGGCCTGCTGTTCAACCAGTTTTGCTATCTTTCGGCCGTGCGCCTGACGAACGCCGGAACCGCGACGGTGCTCCAGTGCCTGCAGCTCGTTATCATCATGGGCTACGCCTGCGTGACCGATCGCCGTATGCCGCGTACTCGCGAAGTCATCGGCATTGGCCTGGCTCTGGGTGGAACCTTTTTAATCGCCACCGGCGGCGACCCCACCAGCCTGAATATCTCGCCGCTTGGCCTGGCAGCAGGTCTTATGTGTGCGGTCAGCGCCGCGTGTATGGCGGTGATTCCCGCCAAGATCCTGCCCGAATACGGCAGCCCCATCGTCACGGGCTCGGCAATGCTCACGGCGGGCGTGGTCTCGTGCGTCTTCGTGCAGCCCTGGGCGCATATGCCGGCGCTCGACGCTGCCGGCATCGAGGCGCTCGCGGTGTTCGTGGTTATCGGCTCGTTTTTTGCTTACATGCTTTATATGCAGGGCGTTAAGGACATCGGCTCGGTGCGCGCGAGCCTCATCGGAACTGTGGAGCCGGTTTCGGCGACCATCACCAGCGCCGTTATGCTGGGGACGGTGTTTTTGCCGACCGACCTTATCGGCTTTGTCATGATCATCGTGATGATGTTCCTTACGGTGTAGCTAGCGCCGCCGCCAAGACGGAAAAGGTGTTGTGCCGCATTTTCGCCAATTGATGTCCGTGTCTGGAGTTTAGCTGTCGATGCTCAAAATGCCATAAACTAGCAACGTTATGGACTTTTTCATTGCGACTCAATTGCGAGGATTTCTTTATGGCTGGTAATCACTTTAAGGGCAGCGATAGCGGCCGCCCTGCAGTTCCGCCGCGTCCGAACGGGGCTGGTAAGGCCGGCACGCCGGGCGGCGCTGGACAGGGCGGTTCCGGTAAGCGCGTGTCCCCGGGCGAGACGGCGATGTTTACCGCTCTGTACGAGCAGTCTC
The DNA here is from genome assembly GCA_900554655.1 of uncultured Collinsella sp. Taxonomy (GTDB): domain Bacteria; phylum Actinomycetota; class Coriobacteriia; order Coriobacteriales; family Coriobacteriaceae; genus Collinsella. The sequence goes on along the minus strand of USIL01000004.1, from coordinate 14,213 downwards.
AAAAGGCAAAAAAGACCGGCCGTGCAAGAGGGAATGTCTTTGCGGGCGGTGCAACCTCCGCGTCGCAGCCGAGCGGGGCTCCTTCGGTGCCTGCGAACAACGCAGGTGCTGCCAACGCCGCGAATGCTGCCGGCAACGTTAATGCCGGCAAGGCCGCCAACAATACTCCCTCTGCTGGTGGCGCGGGGCTTACGGGTAACCTTGGCACGATTTACACCGGCGCCTCCGAGACTGGCACGTTCGCCCGCCTGGATGATAGCGGTGCCGAGTTTGCGGGCTCGGGTTCCAAGGAAGATTATTACGATTTTGGCTTGAACTACGGTAGCGACGCTTCGTCGAGTTCGACCTCTGACGGTCTGGTCCGTCATCGCCATCGCAAGGGCGAGCGCAAAAAGCGTCACACCGGCGCCATTATTGCCGCTGTAGTCGCGGTGCTTCTCGTTGCGCTTGGCGCAAGCGGCTTTATGCTGCTTAACTCGGCAAAGACCGTAAAGAGCGAAGCGAAGGAGGCTGTCGAGATCGTCGGTGGCCTTAAGGACAAGGTCACGTCGGGCGATTTTTCGACGCTGCCTGACGACGCGAAGAAGATCGATGAGCTCTGCAACAGCATGAAGGCGGAGACCTCGAGCCCGCTGTGGACGGCGGCATCGTTTATCCCGGTGTATGGCAGTGACATCAATGCGGCCCGCACCATGATTGATGCCCTGTCCGATGTCTCGAGCAACGCGCTGGTTCCCATGGCCGACAACCTTTCGCAGGCCACGCCCGGCAAGCTGTTCCAGGACGGCATGATTAACGTGTCCGCGCTGCAGGCGGTCGCCGATTCGCTTTCCAGCAGCTCGAAGGTGTTCAAGAGCGCCAACGAGAAGGTCCAGGGCATTGGCGATACTCATATTTCCCAGGTGACCGAGCTGGTCGATAAGGCCAAGGACGGCTTTGCCACCCTCAACGGCGCGGTTGACGCGGCGGAGAAGGTCGCCCCCGTCCTTCCCCAGATGCTCGGCGCCAACGGCCAGACGCGCAACTATCTTATGTACGCCATGAACAACGTCGAGATTCGTGCCTGCGGCGGCTTTGGCGGTTCGCAGGGCCTGATTTCGGTCACCGACGGCCAGATGTCGATTGGCGAGTTTGTTCCCCGCATTGGACTCAGTGAGGATGAGGCAGTCGAGAGCGTCGACGAAGAGGATGAGGCGCTGTTCGGCAACCACAGCAACCTGTACAACTCGGGCAATACCTATTCGCCTGATTGGCCCCGCAACTCGCAGCGTGTCGCCGCGCTGTGGAAGTCCCAGTATGGACAGGACGTTGATGGCGTCATCGGTATCGACCCGGTGTTCCTGCAGTATCTGCTGGGCCTGGTCGGTAATGTCTCGCTGCCCGACGGAACGGTTGTCGACGGCACCAACGCCGCAAAGGTCCTCATGCACGATGTGTACTGGAACTATCCGGTCGAGGAGTCGGACGGCATCTTTGCATCCGTCGCCAGCGCTGCCTTCGACAAGATCCTTGGCGGTATCGGCGATGTCGATGTTACGAAGCTTGTCAGCGCCGTTGAGCGCGGTGCCGAAGAGGGCCGCCTGATCGCGTGGATGAGAAACGATGATGAGCAGAATGCCATCAAAGAGACGGGTATTGACGCTTCGCTGCCCGATCCGGATGACCCGAGTGCCGATCCTGTTGCCGGCGTTTACTTTAACAACCTGAGCTTCTCCAAGCTCGACTGGTACCTGAACGCCGATACGCAGATTGGCCAGGGCATCAAGAACGGTGACGGCACGTGCTCCTATCGCATCACCGTTACCCTGACGAACATCATGACGCAGGAGGAGGCTGGCAAGCTGCCCGACTACGTTGCGGCGAGCGCACCCGATGCCGCGCGTGACGACGAGCGTCTGAATGTCTCGTTGTTTGCCCCGACGGGCGGCAACATTACTGATCTGACCGTCGGGGGCACCCAGTTTGGTCTTGGCGCCGCTACGTGGCATGGAATCCCCTTCTATTCGGGCACCGTTGACCTGCATGCTGGCGAGACGACGACGATCACGTATACGCTGACCACGTCGGCCGAGGCGGGGGACAAGCCGCTTACGCTGCGTCAGACTCCTACATGCCAGGCGGCTCGCGACAGCGCGTCGGCGTAGGGTTTTTCTGGTAGCGCAGATAATCGAGTACCATTTTGGGGCGGACAGGCAATCTGTTCGCCCCTATTTTGTAAGGAGAGCGCATGAAGTACTTTGGCACCGACGGCTTTCGCGGTGAGGCCAACGTTGGGCTGACGGTAGAGCACGCTTATAAGATTGGCCGTTTTGTGGGCTGGTATTACGGCGCCAACCGCGAGCGCAAGGCACGCGTGATCGTGGGCAAGGACACGCGTCGCTCGAGTTATATGTTCGAGGCGGCGCTGGTGAGCGGCCTGGTCGCGAGCGGTGCGGACGCCTATATGCTGCATGTGATCCCCACGCCGGGCGTGGCACATCAGACCGTGGAGGGCTGCTTCGATTGCGGCATCATGATCAGTGCGAGCCACAACCCGTTTTGCGATAACGGCATTAAGCTCGTCAACAGCGACGGCTTTAAGATGGACGAGGACGTACTGGAGCTCATCGAGGATTACATCGATGGCAAGAGCGAGGTGCCGCTGGCCACGGGCAACCACATCGGCGCCACGGTGGACTACATGCAGGGCCGCAACCGCTACATTGCTTCGCTCATCGCCAGCGCGAACTTTTCGCTGCAGGGCGTCAAGATCGGTATCGACTGCGCCAACGGCTCGGCTTCCTCGGTGGCCAAGCCGGTGTTCGACGCGCTGGGCGCTGACGTGCGCGTGATCAACGCCGCGCCCGATGGTTTTAACATCAACGTCGACTGCGGCTCCACGCATATGGAGCGTCTGCAGCGCCATGTGGTGGAGCAGGGCCTGGACGTGGGTTTTGCCTACGACGGCGATGCCGACCGCTGCCTGGCCGTGGATGAGCGCGGTCGCGTGGTAGACGGCGACCAGATCCTGTACGTGTGCGGCGTGTATCTGAACAAGCACGGGCGACTCTCGGGCGGTACCGTGGTGCCGACGATCGCCAGCAACTTTGGCCTGATCAAGTCGTTGGAGCTTGCCGGCCTGAGTGCCGTGACCAGCGGCGTGGGCGACCGTCACGTGTATGCCAAGATGCGCGAGGGCGGCTACAGCCTGGGCGGCGAGCAGACGGGCCATACGATCTTTGGCGATATCGAGCGCACGGGCGACGGCATTATGACCTCGCTGCGCGTGATGGAAGTGATTCGTGCCGAGCGCGAGACGCTCTCGCAGCTCACGGCTCCGTGCAGGCTGCTGCCGCAGGCGCAGGTGGCCGTGCACGTGGCGGACAAGGACGCCGCGCTCGAGAACATGGGCGTGCAGAACGCCATCGCCGAGGCCGAGGTTGCGCTGGCGGGCGAGGGCCGCGTGCTCGTGCGCAAGAGCGGAACCGAGTCGGTTATCCGCGTGCTGGCCGAGGCGCCCGACCAAGCATCTGCCGATGCCGCCATGAAGCGCATCGCCGCCGCGCTGGAAGCTCTGTAAGGTAGTCATTGGGGACGTTCTTAAACAACTAGGTGGAAAGGGGGCGCCGCGGATTGGTTCCGCGGCGTCCCCTTTGCGTTGGCGTGTCGGTTATGCCTTACAGCTCGTAGAGCGTGGTGAACTTGTCCTGCAGGTAGCTGCAGTAGTAGCGGGCATCGAACGCCATGCCGCAGGCGCCCTTGATGAGCTCCGGCGCGTCCTTGGCGCGTCCCCACTGCCAAATGTGCTCGCCGAGCCAGGCGCGGACGGGTGTCAGGTCGCCGCTCGCACAGGCGCCGGTAAGGTCGACACCGTCGCGGCACATGGCCGGCACAAACATGGCATCGTAGGCGCTGCCCAGCGCGTAGGTGGGGAAGTAGCCAAACGAGCCGCCGCTCCAGTGCGTATCCTGCAGGCAACCACGCGTGTCGTCGGGAACGGGGATGCCCAGGTACTCGTTCATAAAGCGATTCCAAAGCGCGGGGATATCCTTGGCTGTGGCCTCGCCGGCAAACAGCATGCGCTCGATCTCGTAGCGCACCATAACGTGCAGCGGATAGGTGAGCTCGTCGGCCTCGGTGCGGATCAACGACGGCTGCGCGATGTTCACGGCGCGGTAGAGCGTGTCCTCGTCGACGTCGCCGTAGACCTCGGGCGCGTGGCGGCGCAGCACCTCGAGCAGCGGTCCCATAAAGGCGCGGCTGCGACCCACGGTGTTCTCGAAAAAGCGGCTCTGGCTCTCGTGGATGCCCATGGAGGTGCCGCCCTCAAGACAGGTGCGCGCATAGGCGGGATTGACGCCCAGCTCGTACATGGCATGTCCTGCCTCGTGGATGATGCTGTAGACGTTGGAGATGCAATCGTCCTCGTAGATGTGTGTCGCGATGCGCGCGTCACCCACGGCAAAGCCCTCGCTAAACGGGTGTTCGGTAAAGGCAAGCGTGGTGTCGTCCAGGTTCAGGCCGACGAGCTTCATCAGGTCGAAGCTCATGGCGCGCTGGGCGGCCTCGGGCACGCGGGCGTGCAAAAAGTCGGCATCGGGCTGCTGGCCGCGCTCGCCGATGGCGTGCACGAGCGGCACGACCGTGGCCTTGACCTCCTCGCAAAACGCGTCGAAGCTCTCGGCAGAAAGGCCGCGCTCGTACTGGTCGAGCCAAACGTCGTATGGGTCGCGCTTGGGGTCCATGAGTTCGGCCTGATGCTTAAGTTGGGCGACGATTTTATCCACATAGGGCTCAAAACTCGCCCAGTCGTTGGCCGTCTTGGCCTTGTGCCACACGGCGTCGGCCTCGCAGGTGAGCCTGGTCCAGGCCTCGGCCTCCTCGGTGGGAATGACGCTTGCCTCGCGCTGGTCGCGGCCGAGCACGCGGATCTCGTCGAGCAGCTGCGGGTCGTCTACGTGTCCGCCTGCAACCGTCTCGCGCGCTAACGAGCGTACGAGCTCAACGGACTTCTCGCTGGTCAGTAGCTTGTGATGCTCGCCGGCAAGCGTGCCCATGGCGTCGGCACGGGCGGCAGCACCGTTGGCAGGAGCAATCGTCGCTCCATCGAACTCGGCAATCTTGAGCAGGTACTCGCGAGTCCACAGCTTGCTCTCGAGTTTGCGGAACTTTTTGACGGCCTTGTCGACTTTAGCAACCTTGACGCCCTTGGCAGCCTTTGCCATGGCGGCCTTGGCGTTCTTATCGAGCTTCTTTCCCATACCGTATCCTTAATCTCGCAGGCCGAGCGCCGTAAGCGGCTGCGCGGCCAGTTTGCACAGCTACCTGCCTTGTACCCAGCGCGAATAAAACGGAACGCGGCGATGCGCTCGCGAAATGTGTTATCCTATAGCCCAATGCGTTGACGGAGAGGGTTTTGCCCGCCGCGTCGCCGGCAAGAGAGGGAAGGTCATGGGCTGCAAGCCTTCCTGCGGTGGCAAGGGCCAAGCGTTCACTCCCGAGCAGCGACCTCAACGGGCGCGCGGCCAGCGGCGGCGATGTCCCCAGTAGGGAAGCCGTGAGCCTCGCGACAAGGGGCAAAGAGTGGGCGCGGCGGGCCAGACATCCGTCGGGTCAAACAAGGTGGTACCGCGGAATTCAACCGTCCTTGGGCAATGCACATGCCCGAGGGCGGTTTTTTGTTACCGAACCGGGCCGCGTTTTCGCAACGTCAGACGGCGGCAGCCGCCTCGGCAAGCGGGGAACGCGAGAGACGAAAGGGAAGACATGAGTCTGATTGATGATCTGGTCAAACTCGAGGAAGAGGCCAAGGAGCTCGTCACTAGCGCCGACGACGCCGCCAAGCTCGAGGCTGCGCGCGTTGAGCTGCTCGGTCGCAAGGGCCGTATCACCGGCCTGATGCGCATGATGGGCAAGCTCGCCCCCGAGGATCGTCCCATGATGGGCAAACGCGCCAACGAGATGCGCCAGCTGATCGAGGGCATGCTCGACGAGCGCACCACCGAGATGAAGGCTGCCGCCCTCAAGCACGCGCTCGAGCACGAGGCCGTCGACATCACGCTGCCGGGCATCCGTCCGCAGATCGGTCACCAGCACCTGATCAAGCAGATCATCGAGGAGGCCGAGGACATCTTCTGCGGCATCGGCTACACCGTCGAGTCCGGCCCCATGGTCGATACCTCCTACTACAACTTCACCGCGCTCAACGCGCCCATGGATCACCCGAGCCGCTCGGCTCGCGACACGTTCTATGTGGTCGACAACAACCCCGGTAGCGTCGCGCACCCCGAGGCTCACGCCCACGGCGAGTCCGACGTGCTGCTGCGCACCCAGACCTCGGGCGTGCAGATCCACACCATGGAGTCGCAAAAGCCGCCCATCTACATGATCTGCCCGGGCACCGTCTATCGTCCCGACACGGCCGACGCCTGCCACCTGCCGCAGTTCAACCAGATCGAGGGCCTGGTCGTCGACGAGGGTATCACCTTTGGCGATCTTAAGGGCACGCTCGACTACTTTGTTAAGTGCATGTTTGGTGAGGATCGCAAGACGCGCTATCGCCCGCACTTCTTCCCCTTCACCGAGCCTTCCTGCGAGGTGGACGTGAGCTGCCACGTGTGCGGCGGCAAGGGCTGCAACTTCTGCAAGCACAGCGGCTGGATCGAGATTCTGGGCTGCGGCATGGTCGACCCCAACGTCCTGATCAACTGTGGCATCGACCCCGAGAAGTACACCGGCTTCGCCTTTGGTATTGGCGCCGAGCGCGTCGCGGCACTGCGCTACGACCTGCCCGACCTCAGAACTCTCATGACGGGTGATATGCGCTTCTTGAATCAGTTCTAGGCTGCGGCTTGCCCAAGCACGGCACCTCGGCGCTCATTCGTCGCTTGCGTACCAAAGTACGCGGCGCTCCTCTTTCGGGCCGATCTGCCGCACTTGGACAACCCTCGCTTTGTAAGGAATGTTCACAAAGTTGAAGTTTCCACCTGCATCTCTTCGTAGGCTTTCAGTATGAAAGGAGAGCTAGATGCGTGTTTCTTACGACTGGCTCAAGACCATGATCGATATTCCGGAGGATCCCAAGACCCTTTCGGACGAATATATCCGTACCGGCACCGAGGTCGAGGCGATCGACACCGTGGGCGAGTCCTTCGACCACGTGGTGACCGCCAAGGTGCTCACCAAGACCCCGCACCCCGATAGCGACCACATGTATGTGTGCTCGGTCGACGTGGGTGACAAGAACCTCGACGCCGACGGCAACCCCGCTCCGCTGCAGATCGTCTGCGGCGCGCAGAACTTCGAGGCCGGCGACCACATCGTCACGGCCATGATTGGCGCCGTGCTTCCCGGCGACGTCAAGATCAAGAAGAGCAAGCTTCGCGGCGTCGTGTCCATGGGCATGAACTGCTCCGCGCGCGAGCTCGGCTTGGGCGGCGACCACTCCGGCATCATGATCCTGCCCGAGGATACGCCCTGCGGCATGCCGTTTGCCGAGTACGTGGGCTCGAGTGATACCGTGCTCGACTGCGAGATTACGCCCAACCGCCCCGACTGCCTGTCCATGATCGGCATGGCCCGCGAGACCGGCGCCATCTTCGACCGCGATTTCCACGTTGAGCTGCCCGCCATTAAGGCCGAGGCCGGCCGCGCGACCGACGACGAGCTTTCCGTCGAGATCGCTGACGAGGGCCTGTGCGACCGCTACGTTGCCCGCATCGTGCGCAACGTCAAGGTCGGCCCGTCGCCCGACTGGATGGTCAAGCGCCTCAACGCCCTGGGCGTGCGTCCGCACAACAACATCGTCGACATCACCAACTATGTGATGATGCTCACCGGTCAGCCGCTGCACGCCTTTGACCTGGACACCTTTGCCGAGCGCGATGGCCATCGTCGCGTGGTGGTTCGCGCCGCCCAACAGGACGAGAAGTTTACGACCCTCGACGGCGAGGAGCGCACGCTCGACGCCGGCATGGGCCTCATCACCGACGGCGAGCGTCCCGTGGCGCTGGCCGGCGTAATGGGCGGCATGGATTCCGAGATCGAGGACGACACCGTCGACGTGATGGTCGAGAGCGCCTGCTTCAACGCCGGTCGCACCTCGCACACCAGCCGCGATCTGTCGCTGATCTCCGACGCCTCCATTCGCTTTGAGCGCCAGGTCGACGAGACCGGCTGCGTGGATGTCGCCAACGTTACCTGCGCGCTGATCGAGGAGATCGCCGGCGGCGAGGTTGCTCCCGGCTATGTGGACGTGTTCCCCGCGCCCAAGACCATCGACAGCATTAAGCTGCGCCTGGCCCGCGTGCGTGCCATCTGCGGTGCCGACATCGAGCCCGACTTTATCGAGCGTTCGCTCACCCGCCTGGGCTGCACCGTCGAGCGCGACGGCGAGGACTTTATGGTCACGCCGCCGAGCTTCCGTCCCGACCTGCCGCGTGAGATCGACCTGATCGAGGAGGTCTTGCGCCTATGGGGCATGGGCCGCGTGACGGCGACCATTCCGGCTGCCAAGAACCACATCGGCGGTCTGACCCGCGAGCAGAAGCTCACTCGTAAGGTCGGCGAGATCCTGCGCGCCTGCGGCCTCAACGAGACCACGACTTTTGGCTTTGCCGCCCCGGGCGACCTGGAGAAGATCGGTATGTCCACCGAGGGTCGCGGTTACCCCGTGGTGCTCATGAACCCGCTGGTAGCCGAGCAGACCGAGATGCGCCGCTCGCTGTTGCCAGGCCTGTTGCAGTCTGTGGCCTACAACGAGGCCCACGGCACGCCCAACGTGCATCTGTACGAGGTCGGCAGCTTGTTCCACGGTCGCGAGAACGCCAGCCTGCCCAAGGAGACCAAGTCCGTGGCGGGCGTGCTCTCGGGCCAGTGGAGCGAGCGGTCTTGGAACATGAAGTACCGCAAGCTGCGTTTCTTCTTTGGCAAGGGCATCGTTGAGGAGCTGCTTGCCCAGCTGCGCATCGAGAAGGTTCGCTTCCGTCCCGTCGAGGGCGAGAGCTATGCCTTCCTGCAACCGGGTCGTGCTGCCGAGGTACTCTCGGGCGGTACCGTGCTGGGCTGGGTTGGCGAGATCCACCCCGAGGCGCGCGAGACTATGGGCATTGACGAGGTCGTCGTTGCCTTTGAGCTCGACCTGGACAAGCTGATCAAGGGCGCCCGCAACCAGGAGAACTACCGTGAGTTCTCGCAGTATCCGGCCGTTGAGCACGACCTTGCTATCGTAGTCGACAACACTGTGACCTGCGAGGATCTTGAGCGTCGTATTACGAGTGCCGGCGGCAAGCTGCTCGAGGGCGTGCGCCTGTTCGATGTCTACCGCGATCCCATCCGTATCGGTGCGGGCAAGAAGTCCATGGCCTTTGCGCTTACGTATCGCTCCGACGACCATACGCTCACCAGCGAAGAGGTCGAAAAAGCGCACCAGAAGATCGTCACCAAGGTGTGCAAGGGCGTAAACGGCGAGGTCCGCGGCTAGGTCCTGCGCTGGGGTATGGGTCAGCGGTGGCTGCTGCCGAGTCCTACGTGACTGCTGTTTTCGGTATAAGGCACCGTTGAGCCTGCATATATGACACGCGCATTACATAACGGCGTGCTGCTTTGTCGGCAGTGCGCCGTTTTGCTATGATAGCCCGAGGCGTGTTACGAATCTGACATTGCGTAACACTGGAAAGGTGATTCAAGCGGCGTTGCAATTCCGTGCGCCGATAACCGGGAGGCGTACATGCACATTCCAGATAATTATCTGTCCCCGCAGACCGATGCCGTCATGGCGGTGGCGATGGTGCCCGTCTGGGCTCACTGTATCAAGAAGGTGCGCGCCACGCTCGATCGCGAGCACATGGCTTTCCTGGGCATCTGCGCCGCGTTCTCCTTCCTGCTTATGATGTTCAATGTGCCGCTGCCCGGCGGCACCACAGGTCACGCCGTCGGCGGCGCGCTCATTGCGCTGCTGCTAGGCCCCGAGGCCGCGGCTATCGCTGTCTCGGTTGCGCTGGCGCTGCAGGCGCTGCTGTTTGGCGACGGCGGCGTTCTGTCGTTTGGCGCCAACTGCTTTAACATGGCCTTTGTGCTGCCGTTTGTCGCTGCTATCGTGTTCCGTGCGCTCAACAGCCGCCTGCACGACAAGAGCTGGGGCGCCTCGGTTTCTGCCGTCGTGAGCGGTTGGGTCGGCCTGTGCCTGGCAGCCCTGTGCGCGGCAATCGAGTTTGGTATTCAGCCGATGCTCTTTACCAACGCTTCGGGCGCGCCGCTGTACTGCCCCTTCCCGCTGTCCGTGGCTATTCCGGCCATGTTGATCCCGCATATGCTGGTTGCCGGCGTGATCGAGGGCGTGGCGACGGCCGCCATCTACGGTTTCATTAAGAAGACGGCGCCGAGCGTTATCGTCGGGCCCGAGGCCGTCGATGGCCAGCTTACTGCCGAGGGCGTTGCTGCCGAGAAGACCTCGCTGGTCCCCACGCTCATCTTGGTTGCCGTGCTTGTCGTGGCTACGCCGCTCGGCTTGCTTGCCACAGGTGACGCATGGGGCGAGTGGGACGCCGAGGGCGCCGCGACCGCCGTTCAGGAGGCTGGTGACGACAGTCTGCAGGCTTCGGTCGGCCTTGATACCCCGACCTTTGCCGACGCTCTGCCTACGGGTGATTACCTGCAGGCCTATTCCGAGGAGCAAGGTCTTGGCTTTGCCGGTCAGGCTGCCATGTATATCCTGTCCGGCGTGATTGGCGTGGCAGTGCTCACCATCGCATTCCGTCTGATTTCGCTGACGGTTAAGGAAAGCGGTGCTCATGGCAATAGCCGAGCTGCCTAGCTGGCTTGCGGCCGAGGAGCGATACGAGCCCGTGGGGGCTCGGCATCGTGTGATGCAAAAGAACGTCCTGCACCTGGCGAGCCTGCTTGAGCGGGTTCGCCTGGGTGGGGGCGCGCACGAGGGCGGGTCGATGGTCGACCGCGCCCTTTCTTGCGTTTCGGCTCCGGTGCGCCTGGTGGGGATGTTCGTCTGCGTTCTATGCGTGTGTCTGACACAGAGCCCGCTGTACCTCATGTTGATGGCGGCTATCGCGCTGGTGCTCGTTGCCGTGCGCCCCGTACGCGGGCTGCGGGCAACCTTTGTGCCGGCGCTTGGCGCTGCGGGGTTCGCAGTGGTTCTGGCGCTGCCTGCCCTGCTGCTGGGCGCTTCCGCTACGGGCGCCATGCTCAAAATTGCGCTCAAGACGTTCATTAACGTGTCGCTCGTGCTGGGCGTTTCGTGGACACTCACCTGGAGCCGCATGTCGGCGGCGCTCAAGATGCTGCATCTACCCGACGAAGTTATCTTTACGTTTGATATGGCGCTCAAGCACATCGAGGTGCTGGGTCGTACGGCGCACAATCTGTGCGAATCGGTCATGCTGCGCAGTGTTGGCCGTGCGCCTGAGGGATTTTCGCGTACCGATTCGATCGCGGGTATCATGGGCATGACCTTTATCAAGGCGATGGAATGCAGTCGCGCGATGGACGAGGCTATGCTTTGCCGCGGTTTTGCCGGTGCGTATCCAGCTCCCGCGCGCGCCAGGTTTGGCTGGCGCGATGCCGTTTACGCAGCCGTTGTGGTTCTGCTCGCCGTGTTGTGCGCAGTGCTGTAGCGCGGGCGGTCGAGCCGTCGATGTGGATAGGGAAGGGCGACGTTTTGGCAAACGATACGAATGGCGCGATGGGCGTGAGCGGTGCTGCCGGCGCCGAGACCACGCCGCTCATCGAGTTTCGCGACGTGGTGTTTTCCTATGCGGGTCATACGGTGGTCGACGGCGTTTCGCTGCAGGTGGATCGTGGTGAACTCGTTGCTCTGCTTGGTCCTAACGGTTGTGGCAAGACGACGATCATGCGCCTTATCAACGGCCTTGAGCTCGCGGATGCCGGCGCATACCTGTTTGACGGACGCGTGGTCGATGCGGCGTATCTGAAGGATTCTGCTGCTGCTCAGAAGTTCCACCAGCGCGTGGGCTTCGTATTCCAAAACGCCGATGCCCAGCTGTTCTGCGCCACGGTGGGCGAGGAAGTTGCTTTTGGTCCCGCGCAGATGGGGCTGCCGGCAGACGAGCTCGAGCGCCGCGTGCGCGATGCCATGGGGCTGTTTCAGGTTGCCGACCTTGCCGACGCCTCTCCCTATCAGCTCTCGGGCGGGCAAAAGAAGCGCGTTGCGCTGGCTGCGGTGGTGTCGATGAACCCGGATATCTTGGTCCTTGACGAGCCTACCAATGGGCTCGACGAGGATTCATGCGACATCGTGGTCAACTTCTTGCTGGCCTACGTCGCGGCGGGTAAGACGGTCTTGATGAGCACGCATCACCAGGATTTGGTGCGACGCCTGGGTGCCCGTGCAATCTATATCGATCGATATCACCATGTGGTCGAGGCGCCTTCGCCGTCGTATGGAACCGAAAGCGGTACTACGGACTAGTTGCTGCGTAGAGCGTGCGTAGCCGCCCGCGCGGCTTTGCCGTGATGGTATAGTTATCCAGGTTTTTTATGGGGGTGGCTATGCCAAGTTGGAACATTCATATCGCTCAGACGGAGCGTTTGCTGGAGCGCACCGGTGCACTTGCCAATAGCGTGCGCGACCGCAATGCCTTTTTGTTTGGCTGCGTGGTTCCGGATATCTTCGTGGGCTATATGGTCCCTGGCATCGCCGATCCCATCCCGTACCGCATTACGCACTTTGCAAAGCCCGAGCCTATCCCTAAGCCTCGTGAGCATGAGTTCTGGGATACCTATGTGGCACCGTTGCTTAAAAGTTCGCCCACTGGTGCGCCAGCCGCGGCTACCTCGATTGTCGAGGAGCGCGAGCGACTGAATCGCGTGCACTATCCCCAGCGCTACAGGGATGCCGAGCCGGTTGCCGGTCCCGGCGCCTGTGAGTTCTCGCTTGCATCCGAAGATGTGGCGCAGTCGTTGCTCGATTTGACACTGGGTGTCTGGTCGCATCTGGTGGCCGATACCGTATGGAATACGCGCGTGAATCAGTACCTTGAGGCGCACGGCGGCAAGCCGTGTGAGGAGTTCCGCATTAAAAAGCAAGGCGACTTTGACTGGTTTGGCAAGACGCTCGGCATTGTTTCGATTCCGCGCGCGACCGATCGCCTGTATACTGCGGCGACGCGTTTTGGGCAGTATCCCATCCATAAGGAGTATGTGCTCAAGACCATCGGCGTTATGCACGAGATCGTGCGAGAAAACCCCGGTGAGCCCGACCATCCGCCATACCGCCTGCTAACCGAGGAATTCTTCGACGCAACGTTTACCGAGGTCATCGAGCTGACCGAGGCGGGTTTTGCCGCCCGTGTCGAATCGCCCGATGTGCCTGCGCTGCCCCTGATTGCTAGCTGCTAGCTGGCCGGCCCGGCAGTGAATAGCTCAACCCAATCGACAAGTAGCTCTTGCCGTAAGGTATCTTCGGCAATGCGCTCCTGTTTGGTCTTTGGGATGTGGGGAAGCCCGGCCTTTTTATGGATGAGCTCGGCTATGTGGTCGAAGCTCTTCTTCTCCTTGATCTGGTCATAGGTAATTTGGATGACGTCGTAGCCCATGCTTGTGAGTGCGGTGGCGCGCTCGGCATCGGAGAGGCTCGCGGCTTCGCTGTCGTGGGCAGAGCGGCCTTGGCATTCCAGAATGACGCCCATGCTGTCGGTGGCGCTTTCGATGAGGATATCGGCGTAGCAGCAGGTTTTGTCATACAGCGAACGTGCGGCTTCACTGAGCGGGATGCGCGCGTTGTTGGCGATCTCGATGCCCTGGCCGCCCTCGTCGCGGGGGAGCGAGATAAGCATGGAGGTCTGTACTTCGAAGGGCGAGGCGGCCTGCCCCGTCATGTGCTCGGCCGCCCAGCGCAGTTGTTTGACGCCGCGCAGGCCTGCGGCTTGCTTGGCGAACGCGGCGATATCCGTTGCGGTAAGAAGCGGCGTGCGCTTCCACAAGTTGGTGTCATTGCCCTTGGTGTCGTTAACTCGCTCCCAGCCGCAGTTGGGTAAGCGAAATAGCTTCATCGAGTTGTTGTTGCGTTCGCTCGCAGGGCTTAAACACTGCAAAGGAGCCGCACATCTCGTAGCAAGCCATGAGTAACTGGTTGCGTGAAACCTGCGTAGCAAGGTTGAGCAGCGTGAACTCCGGTGACGTGACATCAAACCCATGTTCAGTCTGCCTAAACGACCCCGGAGGTGGTTCTTGGGTCAAGAGGTGCGATTTAAACAGGCTTC
>USIL01000003.1:0-23261 GCA_900554655.1 uncultured Collinsella sp. | reverse complement strand
TATGTTCAGACTTAGATTTTATAACCCATTAGCGCGCATATATACATACGGAATCGAAAAATTGTATGTCCGAGCGCTCTGATGCGCCAATTGCCAAGGAGTGTCCCAAACTGCCGGCAGGAAAGGAACGTCCCTATCTGCCATCTACGCGCTTGGCCATCCAGGCATGAGGCTGGCCTTCATCCTCATAGTCCACCGGGGCAATCTGCGTGTAGCCCGCCTTTACATAGAGCGGCAGCACGTATTCCTGCGCGTGCAGCTTAATGAGCTTGGCGCCGGCATCACGCGCGGCGGTATCACTGGCCTCGACAATCTTGCTCGCCAAACCGCGACGGCGCATGCTCGGCAGCACGGCCACGCGCCCCATAATGTAGGTCTCCCCCGCCGCGACGCCTTCGTCCAAGTCGCACGCCGGCGACACCGGAGCCTCTGCGTCAGCCGCGCGCTCCAGTTCCTCGGGAAACACGCGCGAGCAACCGGCAAGCTCGCCGTCTACATAGAGCGTCACATGAATGCAGTTCGGATCCTCGTCGATAGCGTCAAACTCGTTCTCGTAGCCCTGCTCGTCCATAAAAACGACGCGGCGCACCAACGCCGCGTCATCAAAGCATCCCGTCTTAAGTTGGATATCCATGGCTGCCCTTTCATTCAATGCGAACGTTAGGGACAGATTTTAGCGAAAATGAGCTCCGCGCACGCTAAACTTCGCGCGAGCCTTCGCCAGGCAGTCGTAATGACCCACGTTATGGGCATCGCTCGCGATGAAGCTGTACAGGTTCTGATCGAACAGGCGCTGTGCCGGCTTTTTCTCGCGACCAAAGCGACCGCCGGCAATAAAGTCCGCCGAAGCCTGCAGCTTGCAGCCCATATCGACCAGGCGCTCCGCCACGCTTACATCCTTTTGAACCGCACGATAGCGCTCAGGATGAGCGATGATCACCTGGTAGCCACGGCACTGCAAATCGTAAATCGTGTTCTCGTACTCTCTAAACGCATACGCATCGGCATGCGTCGAAAGCTCGAGCAGAAACTCGTTGGTCCCATCGAAATGCAAGTGATCCGCGGCATCGATACCAAGCTCAACGAGCTTTCGATGATTGACCTCGAAGCCCATCTGGAGCGGAAAACCGTCAGCGTTATCGCGCAGCAGCTCAAAGGCATCCCACATCTTGTCGTAATCAAAATAGGGATCACGGCAGTGAGGAGTGCAAACGATTCTGGTTACACCGGCCCGCTTGGCAGCCTCGAGCATCGCCAAGCTCTCTTCGAGATCGGCAGCGCCGTCGTCTACACCCGGCAAGATATGGCAATGAATGTCACGCATAGGTCAGCCTTAATCAACTAAACGTTTGCTCGGTTGGTGAAGATGCCCTTTTTGGAAGTGCCCTGATCGTCGGAGCCCTTCTTAACCTTCTTACCGTCCTTGGTGTAGTAAGAATAGTAGTACTCGCTGGTCTCGGTCTCACAGTAATTCATGACGGTACCGATGAGCTTGACCTTCTCGGACTTCTTAAGCTGGGCGATAGCGTTGAGCGCCTCTTCGCGCTTGGTAAAGTCCTCGCGCACCACGAACAGCGCGCCGTCGGTCAAGCTGGCAATCTCAGCAGCATCGATGAAGGTGCCGACCGGAGGAGCATCGAAGATGACGTACTGGAACTTGGCGGACAGTGCCTTTACCAGCTTGGCAAAGCGATGGGAGACGATGATGTCGGCAGGATTGGGAATGTGCGGCTCGGCATCGAGGAAGTAGAAGTTCTTCTGACCCGTCTCGACAATTGCCTGGTCAATGGAGATCTGCTCGGAAAGGACCGCATAGAGTCCGCCGCGCGAACGAACGCCGAGCATATCGGAAAGGGACCTGCGGCGCATATCGGCCTCGACCAGGAGCACGGACTTGCCGCTCGTGGCGATTGCCTGAGCAAGGTTAATGGAAACCGTAGACTTGCCCTCGTTGGGAATCGAGGAGGTAACGGTGATGGTGCGAATGGGGTCGTCCACGCTCGCAAAGCGGATGTTGGCCAGAAGGGTCTTGGCGGCATTCTGTACAACGAGCTTATCGGTGTTCTTTGCCTTAGCCATGCCTATTTACCACCTTTCATAGCCGGAATTCGGCCAACAACGGGAATACCCAGGAGCTCTTCTGCCTCTTCGGCACCGCGGATGCGGGTATTGAGCATGTCTGCCAAAACGACATAGGCAACTGCGATAAAGATACCGGCGAGGAACGCGACGGCAATATACAGCGTGCGCTTGGGGCCGCTGGGGGCTTCGGGGGTCTTAGCCTCGTCGATAACGTTGATGCTCTGGGCAGCGCCGACGTTCTGAGCGACCGTACTCACCGAGCTGGCAATGGCCTTTGCGACCTCAGCCGTCTCCTTGGCATCGGTGCCGGTAACCGAAAGCGTAATGACACGCGTGGTGGTCTCGGAGGAAACAGACACCTTGTAGTCATCCAAATCGGTGAGGCCCAGTTCTTTGGCGGCGCCGCTCTTAACGCTATCGCTATCCAGCAGCGTGGCGATATCGTTGGAAAGCATCTGGCTCGCCGAGAGATCGTTGTAGCTCATCTGACCGCTATCGTCGGTCTTGGCGAGAATGTACATGCTCGTCGTCGCGGTATAGGTGTTGTCCATCGCAACGAAGGACACGATGCCCATGGCGATCGCGCAGACCACCGGAAGGGTGATGACCAGCTTGAGGTGCTTCTTCAGCAGCTGGAACAGTTCGAGAAGGGTCATGCAGCTTGCCTTTCATTTCCCCAGTTCGGATTGACAAAACTGTCCGTATGTTATCGCATCTTTTTACCGAGACCAAACTCTATACATAAGAAACAGGCTCTCCTGTAAAAATGTCGGAAGCAATCGTAAAATTGCACAACAACGCCGCACCCGAAAGTCAAATGCGGCGTCTACATCAATATCTATGTTGTATCGCTATGCGAATGGCTCGTCCTGCTGTATGGGAAACGTCACCGTAATGGTGGTTCCCACGCCCAACTCGCTCGACAGATCGAGCGTGGCGTGATGATACAGGGCCGCATGCTTGACAATGGCAAGCCCCAGGCCGGTTCCGCCGCGTGCCTTGGACCTACTCTTGTCCACGCGATAGAACCGCTCAAATACCTTGCCCTGTTCTTCAGGCGCGATACCGATTCCCGTGTCGGCGACCGCAAGGAACGGATGGCCTTCGTCGTTGGTGCCGCACTGCAGCGTAACCGTACCGCCGGGTCGATTGTAGCGGATGGCGTTGCTTGCCAGATTATAGATGAGCTCGTCGATCAAGCGCGACACGCCTTCGATGACCACAGGCTTGGTCTCATGACTTATCGTCACATTCGCTTGACGGGCGACCTGTTCAAGACGCTGCTCAACCGCGTAGATCGCACGCGAGAGCTCAATAGGCTCCGTGGACCCAATGGGCACTGCCTCGCCCTCAGTCGCACGTTCGGCCTCGTCCAAGTTAGACAGCGTAAGGATGTCGTTGACAAGCGCTGCCAAGCGGCCCGCCTCACGATAGATGCGACCGCCAAAGTTGCGCAGGTCGTCCTCGCCCTCGACCATGCCATTTGCGATGAGCTCGGCATAGCCCGAAATCGCCGTAAGCGGCGTCTTGAGCTCATGGGTGATATTCGCCGTGAACTCGCGGCGCATACGGTCGTTATCCGCTAGCACCGCCATTTGGCGCTTGAGTTCCTGGCGCTGCGACTCGATACGCTCAAGCATGGGGACCATCTCGGCATAGGCGTGCTCATAGCTACGGCGTGGGTGATCCAAATCCACCTCTTGCAACGGCGCGATGATGGCACGGGACTCACGGCGCGCCATAAAAAACGAGAGTACTGCACCCGCCGCTGCGATAAGCAGCATCGGCGCCAGCATCGACAGCAAAATCGCCGCAACGCCAGGCTGGGCCTGCGCCAAGCGAACGACCTGGCCGTTATCAAGGGTGACGGCGCGATACAGCATAATCTCGTCGAGTGTAGAGCTTGCGCGCTCCGCGGAACCCGAACCGCTCTCAAAGGCCTCGATGACCTCGGGGCGATCGCCATGGTTGGGCAGTGTGGAAGGCGACGCCTCGTTGTCGTAGGCAACAGATCCATCCTTATTGATCAGCGTGATACGAAGATCCTCGCGATCGAGGCTTCGCAAGAACGGAATGGGCTCCTGTTGCTCGTCGAGGGCGGCAGCAATGAGCTCGGTTTCCTGCGCCAGATTGGCACTCGTGGCATCCGCCAAAGTGTTTTGCACAAAGAACGCACCCAGCACCGTAAACGCCACGATAACTGCCATGGCGCAGACAAAGATCGTCACAAAAACGCGGTGCGACAGCGTATGTTTTCCCTGGGGGGCGAAGACCACGGGTTACTCCTCCGATGCGGTGGCCGCGGTGACGTCACCTTCGGCACCATCACCGGCAGAAGGCTCGGCCAGGCGATAACCCACGCCGCGCACGGTCTCGATGGCGCTGGCATGCTCGCCCAGTTTTTGGCGAAGCGTCTGCACGTGCACGTCAACGGTGCGCGAACCGCCGTCGAAGTCCCAGCCCCACACGCTCTGCAGCAACGACTCGCGGGTAAAGACCACGCCGGGCTTGCGCATGAGGTACTCGAGCAGGTCGAACTCGCGCAGGGTGAGCTTAAGCGGCTCGCCGGCAACGGTCACCTCGCGATGGCTAGGCGAAAGCACGATGTCGCCCACGCTGAGCACATCGCTCGCCTGCTTGACCATGCCGCCGCGACGCAGCAGTGCGCGGCAGCGGCTCGCAAGCTCCATGAGCGAAAACGGCTTAGTCAGGTAATCGTCGGCACCGCCATCGAGCGCCATCACCTTGTCGAGTTCGGTGTCCTTGGCGGTAAGCATCATGATGGGCACCGTCGCCGTCAGGCGATCGGCACGCAGGCGACGCATAATCGCCAAGCCATCGGTGTCGGGCAGCATGATATCGAGCAGCACAGCATCGGGCACCCGTCGCGCCACGGCAGCTTTAAACTCGCTATCACACGAAAAGCCCTCGGCCTCGATTCCCTGCTTGCGCAGCGCGTAGACTGTCAAATCCCTGATGTTGTCATCGTCCTCGACGTAATAGATCATGTTGAACCCCTTTGCGGCCGATATGACCGCATCTTAACCCTAAAGGCACCTGTAAAAGACAGCGTCAGCCAAAACGCCCCGTCAAATAATCCGCGGTGCGCGGATCGGACGGATTCTTGAAGAGTTGCGCGGTGGGCGCGTGCTCCACCAGCTCACCCAGCAAAAAGAACGCAACCGAATCGGAAATACGCGCGGCCTGCTGCATGTTGTGCGTCACGACCACCAGCGTGCAGGTCTCCTTGAGCTCGCAGGCCAGCTGCTCCACCACCAACGTCGACACAGGGTCGAGTGCCGAGGTCGGCTCGTCCATCAGCAGAATGTCGGGCTGCACGGCAAGTGCGCGGGCGATGCACAGGCGCTGCTGCTGTCCACCCGAAAGACCCAGGCCCGACTCTTTGAGCTTGTCCTTGACCTCGTCCCACAGGGCAGCGCGACGCAGGGAGTCCTCGACCAGCTCATCGAGCACGGCGCGGTCGCGCACACCCATACCGCGAGGACCGTAGGCGACGTTGTCGTAGATGCTCATGGGAAATGGGTTGGGGCGTTGGAACACCATGCCCACGCGCTGGCGCAAACGGCAGATGTCGCAATCGCCCAGGATATCTTGACCATCGAGCGCAATCTTGCCCTCGATGCGGCAATCCTTGATGCCGTCGTTCATGCGGTTAAAGCAGCGCAGCAACGTGGACTTTCCGCAGCCCGAAGGCCCGATGAACGAGGTGATCTGCTTGTCGCGGATCTTGATATTCACGTCCTTGAGCGCATGGTGGTCGCCATAGAACAGGTCGAGGCCCTCGACGTCGATGCGCGTCGGCGAGGCGGCAAGATCCTCTGCCGTGGGGCGAGTCGCATCCCCAACCTCGCGCTCATGCGCGGCCTCGGCCTGCGCTTCCATGAGTTCTTCAAGCTCCGTGGGCTCCACAGCCGCAGCAGCCGTCATACCGCACACCTCCATATCGATATCAATTCAGCAGTATCGATAGTAGGAATCGCGGCTCATACGCACGTGAGCACATTGTCAAGTGTTTGTAAGGGCACGCTAGCTATGCGGCGGGCAGCTCGATGGTGAATATCGTGTGTTCGGGCGTCGATTCACATGCAACGGTACCGCCGTGTGCCGCGATGATCTCCTTGGCAATAGCAAGGCCCAAACCGGCACCACCGCGATTGGTCGCACGCGCCGCATCCAGGCGATAGAACTTCTCAAAGATCACCTTGAGCTTAGCCGCAGGGATAGGATCGCCCTGATTGATAAAGCGCACGCGCACGCCGCCATCGTCTTGGCGCCTGGCCTCAATCGTGATAGTCGAGCCCTCATAGCTATAGGCGACGGCGTTTTTCATGATGTTGTTAAACACGCGGGCCATCTTATCGCCATCCACGAGCACCGTCAGGTCCTCGCGAATATCAACCTGGGCTTCCTTATGTTGCTCGTTGAGGATGGGATAGAACTCGTCAGCCACCTGAGCCAGCAGCAACCCCAGATCAACATAGCCGCGCGTGAGCACGATATCGTGGAAGTCAAAGCGCGTGATATCGAAGAACTCTTCGATGAGCGCATCGAGCCGGTGCGCCTTGTCGAGCGCCACGCCCGTAAAGTGTGCACGTTGCTCAACCGGCAGCTCAGGAGCCTCTTGCAGCAGCGAAAGATAGCCCACCACACTGGCAAGCGGGGTGCGTAGGTCATGTGCCAAGTACGTGACCAGATCGTCCTTGCGATGAGACTCGTCACGCAAGGCCTGCTGCACCTTGCGCTCGCGATCGCGCACACGGTTGAGTGCGCCCTCGACCTCCAGGAAGTCGCCGTCGATGTTGTCCCAGGTGTCGGGGTGATCGATCAGGCGATCTTGAATACGAGCGGCCAGCACACAATCGGCATGCTGCTCGCCCTGCTCATAGCCCTGGTAGTACAGGGCGCGGCCGCAAAAGAACAGCACGCACACGGCAAGCGCCAGCACAAAGCCAAGCATGTTGAATACAAAGCCGGCATCGAACAGCACCGGCCCTTCGATGCCGCCGAGCGCCATGGCACCAATCGCCAACGTCATGGCCCACGCGGCGCCGCCAATCACCACGCAGCGGCGCACGATCTCAAATCGATCGATCAGCAAAAAGCCGACAAGCAGCACCGCCAAGATTCCAGCGATGTTATCGATGCCAATCAGCAGCAGGCTCAGCAAAAAGAGCAGCACCGTTGCAAGCGCGCGGTTGTCGACGACCGACCTCACGTATTCAAAGAGTCGATCGGGCACCTCGAATGCCTGCCTATCGTCTTTTGTCATATCCGCTTCCCCACCATCAAAGGCGTTATTCGATTATGTAGCCGACGCCCCAGACGTTTTTGATAAAGCGCGGCTTTTGTGCGTCATCGCCGATCTTTTCGCGCAGGTGGCGAATGTGCACCATCACCGTATTGTTGGAGCCGGGCATAAAATCCTCGTTCCACACCGCGCGGAACAGATCCTCCACGGCCACCACGCTGCCGCGATGCTCGACCAGATACAGCAAGATGGAATACTCGATGGGCGTGAGGCGCACCGGCGCACCGTCCACCATTACGGAACGAGCATCGCGGTTGATCTCCAGGCCGTCGAGCTGGATGATCGGCGACTCGGCCACCTGCGCGCGGCTACCGTAGCTGGTGTAGCGGCGAAGCTGAGCATGCACGCGCGCGATGAGCTCAAGCGGACGGAACGGCTTAACCACGTAATCGTCCGCGCCAAGCGAAAGGCCCTCGATCTTGTCTTGCTGGGCATCGCGCGCCGTCAGCATGATCACGGGATAGGTATGGCTGGAACGGATCGTACGCAGCAACTCAAGCCCATCGATATCGGGCAGCATGACATCCAGCAGCGCAAGATCGAACTCCTGCTCCAAGATTGCCTTGGCAGCATCGGCCCCGCTATAGGCAATCTGGACATCAAAGCCCTCTTTTGTAAGGTAGATACCAACCAAGTCGGCGATGGCCTTTTCGTCATCAACTACCAAAATGCGCTCGTTCATGCGTGCTCCTCTCGCGCTCCATTATGCCTGAGGCGACGCACGCCACACACAACAAGCGTGGGTGATTAAGTCGGCCTTAAGCACCCTTGTGCCCGTTCGGGCGCGGATGTGGGCCACGCACGCACGCGATGATCGCCGACACCGGCAAACGATATACTCTAGTTCCAGAAGAGACCATCCCGTCGAAAGCGAAATCTGTGAAGTCCCTCACCTCTTTTGCAAAGCGCTCAGCTCAGCTTGCCGCCGGCTTTGTCTGCGCTATCGCCCTTGCCGCTGGCGTGCCCACCGTCGCCGGCGCCCAAGTACTCACGACCGACAATGTTTGCGGCAAAACCGCCGACGCGCGCGGCATCACGGCCGAAAATCTGCCCGATATCGATGCGACCAATGCGCTCGTCATGGGCAAAGACGGCACCGTCTACTATGGGCGCGGCGCCGATGAGCAGGTTAAAATCGCCTCGATCACCAAGGTCATGACCGCGATCCTAACCGTCGAGAATTGCAAGATGGACGAGAAGGTCACGGTGAGCAACGCCGCAGCCACCGTGGGTAATTCGACCGCCGGCTTGCTCGAAGGTGACGAGCTTACCGTGGAGCAGGCACTGCGCGGCCTGATGATTCCCTCGGGCAACGACGCCGCCGTCGTGCTCGCCGAATATGTGGGCAAGAAGATCGACCCTAAGACCAAAGACGCCGAGGCAACCTTTGTGAAGGCCATGAACGAGCGCGCCAAAAAGCTCGGCTGCACCGGCACGGTCTTTGAAAACCCGCATGGTCTGGACTTTGATGAGTGGGCTGGCGATATGCACTCAACCGCACACGACGTAGCGCTGATGATGCAGGAGGCCATGAAAAACGACACGATCCGCGAGGTCGTAGCGAGCGAGGATTCCTGGATCGAGGTCACGGGCGCCGACGGCGCCGACCATTCGCATTCCATGGACACGCATAACTATTTGCTGGGCCAAGATGGCAACATCGGCGGCAAGACCGGCACCACCGACGACGCGGGCTATTGCTTTACGAGCGCCTACAACCGCGACGGCGACGAGATCTACACCGTTATTTTGAACTCCACCACCACCGATCAGCGCTTTACCGATACCGCCACCCTTGCCAACTGGTACTACGGCCACAAGGTGACGGTCGCAATCGCCAACACACAAGAAAAGACCGCCAACGGCAACCCGCTTATGGCGCGCATTGGCCAAACCGACTGGACGGATAAGACGATCGACGCCACACTCGCCGATCCCACGGCGCAAGCGACCGTGTTTTCTCTTGCCGGCGAGGTGACCGAAAAGGTTAGCTACGACGATCTTTCGGGCACGGTGCATGTGGGCGACAAGGTGGGCAGCGTTACACTCAAGCAGGACGGCACCAAGATCGCCGTCATGGACCTGGTTGCCGACGAGGAAGGCGCAGGGCCGAATCCCATTGAATGGCTGCTCGTGAAGCTCGATCGCTTGGGCCGCCGCATCGACAACCGCCCACTTGCGGCAGAAAGCGAGACCGTCGCCAAGGCGCCCGAGATGTAGGGCCGGAGCGATATCACATCGAACCAAATGAGGCGTCCAACGGGGCGCCTCATTTTTTGAGGGTTCGAATCCCCAGCTAACGTGGTTCAACTAAAAAAGGGCCCCCGATGGGACCCTTCTTTAAAGTTAAACTGGCGGAGAGCTGGGGATTCGAACCCCAGATGCCCTTTTGGGGCATACTCGCTTAGCAGGCGAGCACCTTCGGCCTCTCGGTCAGCTCTCCGTAACAGCCGTTCTATAGTAACCAAACAGCCGAAGTTGAGCAAGAGGGAATTTTCTAATTGCCTAGCGGCCTTTCCTCCTTGCAGTTTTCGCCCCTACCCCAGCGAGCGGTTGAGGGAGCCGAGCTCGTCGTTGCCCATGGTGCGCCACATTTGGAAGATGCAACCGCGTGCCAGGAAAAAGAAGCCGTTGTCGACCAGTTGCACAGCGGCATCTGCCAGCTGATTCGTCACGGCGGACACTGGCGGCAACTCAAGTCCAGCCTTGCGGATAGTCTCGACCGCTTCCTCGGACGTCGGAGGCTCGCTAACGCCCATCTCGTTCATAAGGCCCTGCATTTCTTCCAGCGCGCTACTGCCCGACTCCTCGCCGCGCGGCACGAGACGGTAACAAGCCAGCGCCAGGTCGAGCTGATCGCAATTCCAATAGGCAAACGCCAAGCGATAGAACAGGTAGCCGATTGCAGAACGATCGCTGGCAATACGTAGGCCGTGGCGCGCCACCTCGATAATCTCGTCAAAGCGCTCCAGACGCGCAAGCACGTTGATGAGCGCAAAGTGCGATTGCATGGACGAGCGCGCCAGATCGTAAAGATGGCGCACCTCGGGCAGCGCTCGTTCAAAGTCCTCTTGCTCGGCGTAAAAGCTGCAGATCTCGTGCTGGGCAAAGTACAGCGCATCGGGCGCACGAAGGATTCGCACAGAGCGGTCTTCTTCCAACACCGGTAGCACCATGCGCACCAGCTGGTTATCGCAAAACTGCGTTTGAACCGGACCTGTCGCCAAAAGCTCGGCGACGGCGCACTTAGCCTCCAACTCCTCGACAAGACGGGAAAAGCCTTCAAAAGCACCTGTACGGTCGACTTTTGCCTGCTCGCGCAATTCAACAACACGGGCCACGTATGGGTCATCGTCCTCTTCCATGACCTCCAACTCGTCAGCCTTATCGGCGAGCAGCAGATCGCGCAGCGCCGGCGGCAGTGTGCGATGGTCATCACGCGGACGAGCATGAACCTCCGCAGGCTCAATCGTCTCCGGAGCGGTTGACTCATACGCCTCAAGCACACGCTTGCACGGCATATCGTCCATGTCCATGCTCTCAAGATCCTTGGCGACAGGCATGCAATCGGCCAGATAGGCCGCGCGCCCAAAGAAATACGTTGCGACAACGCGCTCGCCCTGCTCACTGTCGGGAGCAGCAATCTGCACATAGCAGCGCGTGATGCAGGTGCCCGCGGCAAAACACGCTGCTGCAAGCGTGAGTGCCACGCGCGCATCGTGCTCCGCGGCCCAGATCGCACGCGTGTCCTCTTCCAGCTCGCGCCAGGCGTCATCTTGAGCGTCGTATTCACGTTGCGGCATGGCATTCACGACAGAGTGCCCAAACCGAACGAGCATAATCCCCTCGGCAACGTTTGCCCGATAGGTATAGTCGAGCCGCGTGACCACGTTGAGCGCCTCGACAATACGCGCGAAGCGGGTACGCACATCCCACTCACCGCCCGGCTGGCAAGCCACCGTACCCGGTTTGCCCCACGGGTTATCGCTCGAGGCCGTATCGAGCAGTCGGGGAACATCGTTGGTCGTCTTGGCGATATGCCACGCATCAAAGAGCGCGCAGCCCTCAAGGCTCGGCGAGGATGCCGCAGGGGCCAATCCGGCCCCGATGCGCTCGAGGATGCCGGAGAGGCGGTTGAGACGGCACTCGATGGCAAGCAGCATGTCAATCTCGCCCTGGTCCAGCAGGCTACGATCAAAATTGAGATAGAACAGCTTCGACCGGTCGATGCGCGCTAGGCTCATTTCGGACTTGGCGGCAATGGTGCGCAGACGGGGCAAGTCGACCTCGCTCATAAGGGCGGCGGCATAACGCTCGATACCGCTCGGATTCTCGGCATGGTCAACGCGGTAGAGCAGCGTCTCGATAGCGTCAGGTAGCGGTGCCGTGTTAAAGCCCAAAAACACCTCGACCGGCTCGGGCAACTTTACGAGCTTGATCTTGTCGACAACGTTTTGCATGTCCGCATCGAGACCGTCGGCGTCCGCCGTGTTCGCAACAGCGCTTTCGGAGTTGGCAAATATCACGTAGCGCAGGAACATCGATGCCATGAACTCGCCGTAAGGAAGGGAGCGGGCCGAATTCCATGTATCGTGATCGGACTGCTCGCGCATGGGGCCTTCGGGAGAGCCGACGGTTCGCGCGCACGTACGCATTGCACCGCTGGCTTCCCTTACCATAATCTCACCAATACTGGAATCCGACTCGTCAAGGACCAGTTCCATGTCGGGATCGTTGGGCAGCGGAGCCTCGCTAACGGGGCGGTCCACCTTGTACACCTCACCCGAAACGCTTACGTAGCCCAAAAGCGACACATGACTTTTGCCAACGAATTCGACGACATAACAAGATTCATGCTGGTCCTCGCCAAAGAGTTTCCAGACCACGCCATATGAGCGTCCCGCAGGCTGCTCGGGCATCGCCGGAAAGCGCTTCTTGGGATCGAGAAACCTGAGCTTGTATGTCGGACGCTCTGCCACGAAGTATCACCCTGATCGGTCGTTGAGAGAAGGAGTGGTCGCGGATGGGCCGCGACACCTACTCGAAATCTTACACGAGTCGACAGGAAATAGTCCGCTTTACGCCCGCGCCTCGACCGAGGTTCGAATCCATGCAGTGTTTACGTAAAAGAAAAGCCCCCGTTGCCGGGAGCTTTAATCTCAAATGGTGCGGCGTATAGGATTCGAACCTATGACGTTCTGATTCGTAGTCAGACCCTCTATCCAGCTGAGGTAACGCCGCAGCGCAAGACATATAAAACCACTTTAGCTTATTGGAGTCAAGCTCAATCTCAAACTTTTTTGTGAAACGCAGTTTTGTCATGCTGCTCCGCATATACCGCCGTTCCCCGTACGATCGATTGGCTTTTCGATCACGTCAAACTTGGCATCAAGTTCCCTCAGGAGCGATCTCACCCGCTGGGCACAATCATAATCGGCAAACGAGATGCTCAGCATGCGCGCGACCTGGTTGGAAGTCCCAACTCCATAGAAGTGCTCCAGCGCCACAAGCCCCACGTGCGTCACAAAGGTCTCGACCACATGCGGCGACTCCTCAAAACACCATTGTGTCAACGGACCCTCACTCGTCTGTCGAACCACCAGGCCACCCATGCCAGACGGCTCACACGTTACAAGCAGGTACTCCCCACCCTCGTCGCTCTCAAACAAAACCACCCGATCATCAAACAGCTCCATCGCGTCCCCTTTCTCTCGCTCTTATTTAGCAAAAGCATAACAGGTAGATAGCTGTATACAGAACAGCTGTTCGTGTGTTTTCTATTGAGCTGTCCGCACGGCATGGTATGGACCTGCGCACGAAATAGGGCGCCCCCGAAGGAGCGCCCTTGCATATCCCCTATGCAGCCAAGTTACGCGACCGGCTCGATCTTCTCGAGACCGCCCATGTAAGGACGCAGAACCTCGGGGATCGTGATGGTGCCGTCGGCGTTCTGGTAGTTCTCCAGAATGGCGGCCATGGTGCGGCCGGCCGGCAGGCCGGAACCATTGAGGGTGTGCAGGTAGCGCGAACCCTTGAAGTTCTCGGGGTCGCGGTACTTGATGTTGGCGCGGCGAGCCTGGAAGTCACCGCAGTTGGAGCAGGAGCTGATCTCCTTGTAGGCGTTGTAGCTCGGCAGCCAGACCTCGACGTCGTAGGTCTGACGGGCAGAGAAGCCCAAGTCGCCGGTGCACAGGCTAATCACGCGATACGGAAGGCCAAGCTGCTGCAGCAGGTACTCGGCCTCGGCGGTCATGCTCTCGAGCTCCTCGTCGGACTCCTCCGGCTTAGCGAACTTGACCATCTCGACCTTGTCGAACTCGTGCTGACGGATGATGCCGCGGGTGTCGCGACCGGCGGAACCGGCCTCCTCGCGGAAGCAGGGGGTGAAGGCGGTGTAGCGGCGCGGCAGGGTGTCGGCGTCGAGGACCTCGCCGGCGTGCAGGTTGGTAAGCACGACCTCGGCGGTGGGGATCAGGAAGTTGTCGCCCGAGACGTGGTAGGCGTCGTCCTCGAACTTTGGCAGCTGACCCGTGCCAAACATGGTCTGACGCTTGACGACGATGGGCGGCCACCACTCCTTAAAGCCACGGCTGGTGTGCGTATCGAGGAAGAAGTTGATGAGGGCGCGCTCCAGGCGGGCGCCAGCGCCACCGAGAACGGTAAAACGGCTGCCGGAGAGCTTGTTGCCGCGCTCGAAGTCGAGGATGTCCAGATCGGTGCCCAGATCCCAATGCGGCTTAAAGTCGAAGTCGAACTCGCGCGGGGTGCCCCAACGACGGCGCTCAATATTCTCGTCCTCGTCCTTGCCGTACGGCGTGGCCTCGCAAGGAATGTTGGGCAGGTGAGCCATGAAGTCGTACTGCTCCTGCTCGAGAGCAGTACGGCGCTCGGCCAGACCGTCAATCTTCTCGTTGACGGCGCGCACGGCCTCCTTGGCGGCCTCGGCCTCGTCCTTCTTGCCCTCCTTCATCAGGGCGCCGATCTTCTTGGACTCGGCATTGCGCGTAGCCTGGAGCTCCTCGACCTCGGTGATGACGGCACGGCGCTCGTCGTCGAGCTCAAAGAACTTCTCGCGATCCCAAGACGTCTGGCGGTTAGCCATGGCGACATCGATGGCATCGGGGTTCTCGCGAACAAACTTGATATCAAGCATTAGATCCTCCGGCGATATACATTCCATTTAGGTTGCAACCTTGTACATGTATGGGCAAGTATATACTTATGAGCGTTTACGACCCAACTCAACTACGCAAGAAGGCACCCAATGGACGCAGTTTTTTCCTTTTTGTTTGGCACCCGCACCGGTTTTGCCATCCTTTTCGCCGGCGGCATCCTGTTATTTGCGATTCTTGCCTTTGTAATGGAGAAGCGTACCCATAAGATGTACGTCGACCGCGGACCCAAGTCCGAGGATGAGGAAGACAGCTTCTGGGACTAACCTGCCAAAAAGGGACAGGTTTATTTTGGTCGGTTTTATCTGGGCAAACGCAAGCGCCCCGCAACTGGAATTGAGCCAGTTGCGGGGCGCTTTTCGCTAAAAGGACAAAACCGCAGAAAATACCTGCCAAAAATAAACCCTTCCTTTTTTGGTCGGTTTTACTGGAGAGTTGCGTCGATTGCCTTGACCAGGGCGCTGCGCATGCCGGCGTCCTCGAGCGCAACGACGCCCTTGATGGTGGCACCACCGGGCGAGCATACGGCATCCTTCATCGCCGCAGGATGCTGGCCAGTTGCAAGCTGCAGCTTTGCCGTACCCAACACCATCTGGCTCACAATGCGATAGGCATCGGCACGCGGGATACCGTGCTTGACCGCTGCATCGCCCAGGGCCTCGATTGCCATGGCGACAAATGCCGGAGCGCAACCACCCACCGTGCCGCCCACAAACAGCAGGCTCGTGTCGAGCTCGACCACCGCACCGAGCTTGCCAAGCAGATCAAGCACCACTGCGCTCTGCTCATCACTAAGCGTGGAAGCCTTCTCGCAAGCGATGACGCCCTCGCCCACCGAAACCGGTGTGTTGGGCACCGTCGAGATATGCGCGACGCCCGGCAGGACCTGCTCCCACTTGGCACTGTCCCAGGTCCAGGCAACCGACAGAACGACCTTTTTGGCAAGAGCATCCTTGAGCGGGGCGAATACCTTCTCGATCATGTACGGTTTGACCGCAGCGACCACGATATCGGATGCGGCGACAACCTCGGCGGCATCGTGGCAGGCGACCATGCCGCGCGCCTCGCAGCGCTCAACCAGTGCGTCGTAGCGACCCGCGCAGGCGCACATGTCGCTCGCAGCTACACCGGCAGCGATCCAGCCATCGGCCATAGCGCTCGCCATATTGCCAAAACCGACAAATCCAATCTTCATATCTCATAGTCCTCTCAGACACATTCCTCAAAACGAAAGGTATTGTCCCACGCCATTGTTTCGTATTGCCGACCTATTTGTGATACGGCTCGCCACGGCTGATCTTGCAGGCGCGGTAGATTTGCTCCAGCAGCACCACGCGCGCCAAGTTATGCGGCAAGGTAATGCGTCCAAAGCTGAGCATCTCGTCGGCGCGGGCGCGCACCTCATCGCTCACGCCGTCCGAACCGCCAATCACAAAGGCGATGTCGCTGCTGCCTCGTAGCATAAGATCGTCGAGCCTCGCCGAGAGCTCCTCACTCGAACGCTCCTTGCCCTCGATAGCCAGCAGGATCACATGCGCTCGAGACGGCAATGCAGCAAGAATTGCCGCCCCCTCCTTGTCGCGCGCGGCATCCACGCCGCCCGCCTTAGCCGGGTCGATATCGGCCACCTCGCGGATATCCACCTTGGCATAGGCGCCTAGGCGCTTGGTGTACTCAGCGCACGCGTCCTTCCAAAAGCGCTCTTTGAGCTTGCCAACACAAACGACGGTGTATTTCACGCGTGCCTACTCCTTTGACTCGTTCTGAACCTTACCGGCAGCCAGCATCTGCTCGAACATAGAGGCCGACTGCGAAAAGTCGCTCGGCAGCACGACCGTCGAGGTTTTACCCGTGCGAGCGAACTCCGTCATCATCTCGGACCACTGCGTAAACATGAACAGTTGGTTGGCCTCGTCATTGCCGACACCCGTCTCTTGGATGATCTCGAGCGAATCTTTGATACCCAGCGCGATGGCCTTGCGCTGGTTGGCGATGCCCTCGCCCGCCTTTTCCATAGCCTCAGCCTCGGCGGTCGCCTCGGTGACGCGCTTGATGCGGTCGGCCTCAGCGAGCTCCTGTGCCGCAGCGCGCTTGCGCTGGGCAGCGTTGATGTCGTTCATGGAGTTCTCAACCTCGGTCGGCAGTGCGATTTTGGTGATGAGCGTCGACACGAGGGTGAAGCCGTAGGCGGCCATCTGCTCGGAAACGGTAGCGTTGACATCCTTGGCGATGTCATCCTTCTTGGCAAAGACCTCGTCGAGTGTGTAGACGGGAATCGAAGAGCGCAGGGCGTCGGTGATGAAGTCACGCATCTGGTCGACGGGCTCCTGCAGCATGTAGTAGCTCTTGTAGATACCCGAATCTGCCGGGCCGGCGCCCATGTCATAGCTCACGTGGTACTGAGCAGAGACCTCAAGGCCGATGGTCACGTTGTCCTGGGTCTTAACGTCGATGCCAAAACCGTTTTTCATGGTGCGCAGGCTCACCGTGGCGGCCTTGCGGTCGATCACGGGCACCTTCATGTGGAAGCCCGCGTTGACGATGCGGTTAAACTTGCCCAGGCGCTCGATGATCACGGCATGCTGTTGTTCAACGACATAGCAGGCGTTGGGAAGCAGCAGCAACAGGATGATGATGGGAATCAAAAGGCTGGTAAGGGTGGCGATGATACCGGACAACAGCATGGTCTCTCCTCTGATAGGCACACGTTGGGACTAGGATACCCGTCCAAGGAGATCGTGCATATCAAAAAAGCTCCCATTGCTGGGAGCTCTTTAATTTAATGGTGCGGGCGAAAGGACTTGAACCTTCATGGGGTTGCCCCCATACGGACCTGAACCGTACGCGTCTGCCAATTCCGCCACGCCCGCGTGCAGGAATTAGAATAACGGAGCGCCATCGCGAACGCAAGAACTATTTTTGAAAAAGTTTGCAGGCATTCTCCCAAGCGGCTTGCACGATTGTTTCGGCGTCCTCACCCGTGCGATCGACACGGTCGTTGACCAGCGTGTTTGCCGTAATGGAGATCATTGCGGGCTCGCATTCAAGACCGCGGATGGGCTCCGGAGCCATATACGGGCAATCCGTCTCGAACAAAATTCGATCGAGTGGAGTTGCCGCAAATGCCTCGCGCACATCGTCGTTGCGCTTAAAGGTGGCCGCACCGCCATAGGCGATATAGCAGCCCAAATCCACAAAGCGCTCCATCGTGGCGCGGTCCTCGCCAAAACAGTGCAGCACACAACCAGCCTGGGGCACACCCACCTCGCGCAGTACGTTGTACGCATCGACGTGCGAGGTGCGCTCCCCATCCGAGTCCTCGTGACGCAGGTGCAGCTCCACCGGCACATTGCGGCGCACGGCAAGCTCGAGCTGGCGCGCCATGCAATCAATCTGCACGTTATGGGGTGCCGGCGCGATATCGTCGTCATAGTCCATGTGATAGTCCAGGCCGATTTCGCCAATACCGGCGCATAAGGGGTCATCAAGTGCGGCAACGACCTGTGCATGAACGTCGTCGGTATAGTCCGGCGCGCCATACGGATGCACGCCGGCAAGATACTTGATCTGCGGGATATCCTGCATCGGAAGAATCTCGCGCACCAGCCAGTCGCTATAGTCCGCCACGCTGCGCTTGTCGGCAATGGGGTCGAACATCGTCACCAACAGGTCGACGCCCGCGGCTTTGGCGCGCACGAGCGTCTCGGGCACATCCTTGCCCCAAAACGAAAGCAGATGTGCATGCGTGTCGGCAAGCGGCGCCAAGGGCACGGGACAAGCAACCGTCTTCTTTTTCTTGGTAAACGTCACGCGTTCGGCATTAGGCGTCATGGATTAGCTCCCGGGCCAGACGGACAAAGTCGGCAACATCGAGCGTCTCGGCGCGCGTGGTGGGTGCGATACCGCAAACCTCAAAAGCGGCATCGAGCACGTCCTTGGCAAAACCGTTGGCGCTCATGGAATTGCGGATGGTCTTGCGACGCTGAGCAAATGCAGCATCAATCACGCGGGCCACAAATTCGCGATCGAGTCCTTCGGGCACCACGCCGTCAACACGGTCGATACGCACGACGGCCGAGTCCACGTGCGGCGCCGGCATAAAGCAACGCGGCGGCACCTCAAAGCGACCCGTCACCTGCGCATACAGGCCGAGCTTTGCCGTATAGCCGCCATAGGTCTTGTTGCCCGGCACTGCGGCAATGCGATCGGCAACCTCCTTTTGCACCATGACGACGGCGCGCTTGAGCGCGGGCATCGTCTGGAAGAACTGCAGGATGATTGTCGCCGCCACGTTATAGGGCAAGTTCGCGACAAATACCGTCGGCTCACCGCCGGCGGCCTGCTCAATCTGCTCCGGCGTCACCTTAAGCGCGTCGCCCATGATAAAGCGGAAGTTGGCGTAGTCGGCGGCGTGAGCATCGAGCACCGGCTCGAGCTCGGGATCGGCCTCGATCGACGTGACGCACGCCGCCTCCTGCAACAGCGCAAGCGTGAGCGTACCAACGCCCGGACCAACCTCGAGCACGCGCTCATCGCCTGCAAGCTCGGCAAGCTCGCAAATGCGCTCAATTACATGGTTGTCGATCAGGAAGTTCTGGCCCAGGCGATGCTTGGTCGCAAGGCCAAACTCCTCCAGCAGCTCCCTGGTGGCCGTGGGGTTTGCCAAAGGCGAAGTTGTCATGGTTGCCTCCTTAGCATGATGGCGGCGTCTTGAAACAAAAGGGCATGGACCGTGGCGGCCATGCCCTTACAGCTAAACAGCAAATTGCCGATATGGCGCTCGCGCGGTCTCTACGCCAGACGCGGGAACAGCGGATCGCCCTTCTCGACGGGCTGACCACCAGCAAGCAGGCCCCAAGCGCAAATGCCCTTGAGGTCGTCGCTCGCGGCCTCGTCCTCGCAGGACAGGCGGCGCAGAGCCTCGGCAGAAGTCTGGGGCATGAGCGGCATCAGCAGGTGAGCGGCAATGCGGATGGCCTCGAGCAGGTTGTAGATCACAAATGCCAGCTCGTCAGCCTTGGCCTCGTCCTTGGCAAGCGCCCAGGGCTCGGAGTCCTCGATGTAGTGGTTGGCGGCATGGATGAGCTCCATGACCTCATCCTTGGCTCCGCCGTAATCGAGCACGTCCATCTTGGCCATGTAGCGCTCGACCAGGCCATCGGCGATCTTTGCCAGCGGGTTGTCGAACGCATCGAACGACGCGGGCTTGGCGGGCGCGCAACCGTCAAAGTACTTGCCGCTCATGTTGAGCGAACGCGAGATAAGGTTGCCCCAGCTGTTGGCCAGGTCGGCGTTGTAGACCTGCTCCATGCGATCGAAGCTGATGGCACCGTCGGTGCCGGGGACGACGTCGGTCATGAAGTAGTAGCGATAGCCCTCGACGCCCAGCATGTCGATAACGTCCTGCGGAGCGATGGCGTTGCCGCGGCTCTTGGACATCTTCTCGGCCTTGCCGGTCTCGGCATTGCGCACGGTCAGGAAGCCGTGGGCAAAGACGTGCTCGGGCAGGGCCTCGCCGATGGCCATGAGCATGGCGGGCCAAATGACACAGTGGAAGCGGATGATGTCCTTACCCACGATGTGGAACTGCGCGGGCCAGCGATAGGCCAGCTCGGCACGCGCCTCGTCGGTGTCGACACCGTAGCCGACGGCCGTCATATAGTTGAGCAGCGCATCGAACCACACGTAGGTCACATGACCCTCGTCAAACGGGACCTGAATGCCCCAGTCAAAGCTCGTACGGCTCACGGAAAGGTCGTTAAGGCCGCCCTCGACAAAGCTGCGAACCTCGTTCATGCGGAACGCAGGCTCGACAAAGTCGGGGTGCTCGTCATAGAGCTTGAGCAGCTTGTCCTGGAAGGCGGAAAGCTTAAAGAAGTAGGACTCCTCCTGCACGCGCTCAAGCGGACGGTGGCAGTCGGGGCACAGGTGCTGGCCGACGCTGCCGTACTCCTCGTCGCCCTTCTGGACCTGCGTATCAGTGAAGTAGGTCTCGTCAGGCACGCAATACCAACCGTCGTAGCTGCCCTTATACAGGTAGCCGGACTCCTTCATGCGCTCCCACAGGTACTGCACGGCATGATGCTGGCGCGGCTCGGTGGTGCGGATGAAGTCGTCGTTGGAAATCTCGAGCTTGCTCCAAAGCTCCTTGAAGTGCGGAGCCTGGCTGTCGGTCCACTCCTGCGGCGTCATGTTGTGCTTGGCTGCGGCCTCGGCGACCTTCTCGCCGTGCTCGTCCATGCCGGTCAGGAACTTGACGTTATAGCCGGCGGAGCGGCGATAGCGAGCCTGAACGTCGGCGATGATGGTGGAATAAGCCGTGCCCAGGTGCGGATCGGCGTTGACGTAGTAGATGGGCGTCGTGATAAAGAACGAAGGCTTGCTTTGATCCATGGGGTTTGTCCTCCAGAAAAACGTTGCATACAGAGGATGATTCTAGCGCAAGGGCTGGATATCCTCCATCTATTGCATATCGAGCACCATGGCATAGACATCGCGCTTGCGGCGCGAATACTTCTGAGACAGGCGCTTGGCCACCGCAGAGGCGGGCTCCCCCTCCTCGAGCGCGGCGCGGATATCCTCGCGCAGGGCCTCGTCGGGATCCTCTGCCGCGGCGCCAACCGGCACGATACCGGCCTCCTCATCCTCACACGGCGGCGCGATGACCAGCGCAATCTCGCCCTTTACCTCGCCGCGAGCACGCAGCTCCTCGGCAAGCTGGGCAGCGGGCCCGCGCAAGACCTCCTCGTGCAGCTTGGTGAGTTCGCGGCAGACGGCAACCTCACGCTGGGGAAAGACCTCCGCCACGGCCTCGAGCGTCGCCACGATACGATGTGGAGACTCGTAGAAGATGAGCGCGCCGGGCACCACGGCAAGGCGCTGCAAACGGCGCACGCGGTCGCCGTGCTTTCGGCCCAAAAAGCCCTCGAAGAAAAAATGCTCGCAGGGAATGCCGGACGAAACGAGCGCCGTGACGCAAGCAGAGGGCCCGGGAATAACTTCGACGGGCACATCGGCCTCACGCGCCGCCTCGACCAGCGCCTGGCCGGGATCGGACACGCTCGGCATGCCGGCGTCCGAGGCAAAGGTGAGGGTCTCCCCCGCCAGCAGACGGTCGACCAGGCCGGCGGCGCGGTTGGCGATCACATTCTCGTCGCAACGGACAAGCGGCTTGGAAATGCCCAGATGCATCAGCAGCTTTGACGTCACACGCGTGTCTTCGCAGCAGATGGCATCGGCGGCGGCAAACGCCTCGCCAACGCGCGGGGACAGGTCGCCCAGGTTGCCGATGGGCGTGCCGACCACATAGAGTTTGCCCGTATGGGTGCTGTTTTGCGTCATATCAACCTATTCAATCATGCCGCGCTCGAGCGTACCGAGCGCCGCGCGGGCGTCCCATGCTGCAATGCGCTTCTCGGTCTTCCACGTTTGGAAGAACCAACCGGCAGCCGGCGCAAACGAAGCCAGCTGGTTGGCGATAAACACGCGCTCGTAGGCATTGCGGCCTTCGGGCGTAACCGACGAGTTGGCAAAGATCGCCGCACCCGACCATTCGCCCACCAGCACGGGGAACCCAGTCGAAATCGCTTCTTTAAGCTCGCGCTTGTTACGGGAAATCGCCGTCGTCAGCCCGCGGGGGCTCGTGATATCGAGCGCATACTCGTCGCGGTAATGGTACAGGTGAAGGTCCATGTAGACGTTCTTGTACTTGGCGCCGCGCATAAAATGCTTCCACTCGCTGGGATGCCCCGAAGACGAAAAGACGACGATCTTATCCTCGGGCATATACGAACGGACGAGCTCGTAGGCATCGCGATAGAAATTGCGCAGGTAGTGAGCCGGAATGCCATCCGTCATGGCAAAGAGACTCTTGCGGACACTCATCTGCG
The DNA here is from genome assembly GCA_900554655.1 of uncultured Collinsella sp. GTDB lineage: Bacteria > Actinomycetota > Coriobacteriia > Coriobacteriales > Coriobacteriaceae > Collinsella. The sequence goes on along the minus strand of USIL01000003.1, from coordinate 789 downwards.
GCGTATCCAGCAGCTCAATGCCCAGCAGGCTCTCGGCCTCGCCGTAACGCTCGGCCAAGCGCTCGAGCACGTCGAGTGCGACATGGCGGCCGTTAGTGGACGAATGCCACTCGGCAACAGCCTCTGGCGTGGTGGGCGAATCATTGGAATCGCCCTGGCCACCGGGCACAGTCGCCAGGTCAAGCAGCACGCGAATGTTGTACTTGGCAGCCCACTCAATCGCGCGGTCGATGTAATCGACAACCGAGATGTAGGAGGCATCGGACTCCTGTGAGCCAAAGGCATACCAAGGCACCGGCAGGCGCACGGCGTTGAGGCCGATCTGCGCCATGCGACGGAAATCATCCTCGCTCACAAACGTCTCGTAATGACGGCGCATGCGCTCGTTATAGGCGGCGGTGCCCATGGCCTCCTGCAGCTCGGCCGCGTTGGATGCACCAGTCGCCGCGTATAGCGACGGGGTAACCCAAGGCTCGGGAATGAACCAGCCAGAGAGATTAACGCCGAGTATCCTCTCCATCACTGCCCCCTTCGGATCGTGCAGGCCGAGCCTGCATCGTATTGCATAGGAAAAGTATCGTTTTGAGTATACCCGCGCGTGCGGACAGACGACCGAACGGTCTGTAAAGTGGCGCAAAAGCGGGAGGAATGTCTGAGCGGGCCCGAGATGGCGCGCCGAGATGTGCACGCACGTCGGAAGTAAGCGCCGGAAAGCGCGTCCCGTTTTTCGCAAAAGACTGGGATGCATTTTCCGCGGGTCCACATAAAAGACGATATGAGAAAGCCATT
>USIL01000002.1:0-23831 GCA_900554655.1 uncultured Collinsella sp. | reverse complement strand
GCTCATCAACGTGATCGCCCTGGCCATTGCGCAGGCGCTCACCCGCAAGGCGCTCAAAGGCACCAACATCTTCCGTACGATCTTCTTTATGCCTAACCTGATCGGCGGCATCGTGCTGGGCTACATTTGGCAGATTCTGATCAACTGCCTGCTCTCCAACGTGGGCGCCCAGCTCATTGCCCTTAACTCTGCTGCTGGCTTCTGGGGCCTTATCATCCTGACCCTGTGGCAGCAGGTCGGCTACATGATGATCATCTACATCGCTGGTCTGCAGTCCATTCCGTCCGACTACATCGAGGCCGCCAAGGTCGACGGCGCTACGGCATGGCAGACGTTTTGGAAGGTTAAGATCCCTAACCTGATGCCGACCATCACCATCTGCCTGTTCCTGTCCATCACCAACGGCTTTAAGCTGTTCGACCAGAACCTCGCCCTTACCGGCGGCGCCCCCGCGCACTCCACCGAGATGCTCGCCCTGAACATCTACAACACGTTCTATTCGCGTGCCGGTATCGCATGGCAGGGCATTGGTCAGGCCAAGGCGGTTATCTTCTGCATCCTGGTCGTGGCCATCTCCATGATCCAGCTTAAGGCCACGAGGTCCAAGGAGGTGCAGCAGTAATGAAACGCGATAAGGTTATCAACCGCGCGCTCTCGATTTTCTTTACGATCCTGTCGCTCGCGTGGATCTACCCCGTGTTCATGATTGCGCTTAATTCTTTTAAGAAAGCGACTGCAATCAGCACCACCACGGCATTCGATCTGCTCACGCCCGAGACGTTCAACGGCCTCGCAAACTACATGCACGCCCTTAACGAGCAGGGCTTTGCCTCGGCATTTATGTACTCGCTCATCATCACGGTCACGTCGGTCGTGCTGATCTTGGTGTGCTGCTCCATGTGCGCTTGGTACGTGGTTCGTGTCAACAACAAGATCTCGAACTTCTTCTATTACCTGTTCGTGTTCTCGATGGTCGTGCCCTTCCAGATGCTCATGTTCACGCTGTCCAATTTGGCGGACCGCATCGGCTTCAACACGCCGTTCAACATCTGCTTTATCTACCTCGGCTTTGGCGCGGGCCTGGCGGTCTTTATGTTCGCCGGTTTTGTAAAGAACATCCCGCTCGAGATCGAGGAGGCGGCCATGATTGATGGCTGCAACCCGGTCCAGGTGTTCTTTAAGATCGTCCTTCCCATCATGAAGCCCACCTATCTTTCGGTCGGCATCCTCGAGACCATGTGGGTCTGGAACGACTATCTGCTGCCCTACCTTACGCTCGACTCCACCAAGTACAAGACCATTCCTATCTTGATCCAGTACTTCCGCGGCGGCTACGGCCACGTCGAGCTCGGCCCCATGATGGCCTGCATCATGATGGTCGTTATCCCCATCGTTATCATGTACATCCTCTGTCAGAAGTACATCATCGACGGCGTGGTGGCAGGTGCCGTCAAGGGCTGATGCCGTAACTGTTTTGCAAGTTTCTGCGGCGCCCCTCAGCGCGGCGCCGCATATCGAAAGGTAAAGACATGGCCGAGATCGTTCTCAAACATGTTCAGAAGGTGTATCCCAACAACGAGTCCAAAAAGAAGGGCTTCTTTGGCAAAAAGAAGAAGACCGAGGAGAAGAAGCACAACCTCAAGGTTACCGAGGACGGCGTGCTCGCGGTGGAGGACTTTAATCTCACCGTGCATGACCAGGAGTTTGTCGTTCTCGTTGGCCCGTCTGGCTGCGGCAAGTCCACGACGATGCGCATGGTCGCTGGCCTGGAGGACATCACTTCGGGCGACGTGCTCATCGACGGCAAGCGCGTCAACGACGTGGCGCCCAAGGACCGCGACATCGCCATGGTGTTCCAGAGCTATGCTCTGTACCCCAATATGACGGTGTACGAGAACATGGCGTTTACGCTCGAGCTCAAGAAGGTTCCCAAGGACGAGATCGACCGCAAGGTTCGTTCTGCTGCCGAGATTCTGGGCATTACCGAGTACCTCGACCGTAAGCCCAAGGCGCTCTCCGGCGGCCAGCGCCAGCGTGTCGCTATCGGCCGCGCCATCGTGCGTGACCCCAAGGTCTTCCTGATGGACGAGCCGCTGTCCAACCTGGACGCCAAGCTTCGTAACCAGATGCGTGCCGAGCTCATTAAGCTGCGCCACGAGATCAAGGGCACGTTCATTTATGTTACTCACGACCAGACCGAGGCTATGACCCTCGGTGACCGTATCGTGGTCATGAAGGACGGCGTCGTCCAGCAGATCGCCACCCCGCAGGAGGTCTTCAACCATCCCGCGAACATCTTCGTCGCCGGCTTCATCGGCGTGCCGCAGATGAACTTCTTCGATGCCCAGCTGGTGCGCTCGGGCAACGGCTTTACCGTCAAGACCGAGGATATGAACGTGGCGCTCGCTCCCGAGACCTGCGCTCAGCTTGCTCTCAACTGGGACGGCGGCGACGTGAAGGAGATCACGGCCGGCGTGCGCCCCGAGCAGATTTTGCTTGCCGACAAGGACGAGGAGGGCGCGCTCCAGGGTACCGTCGAGGTGACCGAGCTCATGGGTTCGACCGAGCATGTCCACGTGACCGCTCCCGATGGCCAGTTCGTCCTGATCATTCCCGTTGTCGACCTCGAGGCCAAGGGCGCGCTCAAGGCGGGCGACCCCATCTGGTTCAAGTTCGAGAAGAACGCGACCCACCTCTTCGATAAGGTCTCTGGCAAGAACCTTATCTAGGCCTGGTGCATCCGGGCCCTCCCTTTGGGCGACTGCGGTATTGCCATCCTTTTGCCGCGGTCACATATAAGGCTCCCCTCCCGTCCACTGGGCGAGAGGGGAGCCTTTCTTTGTGTTGGGATTGTCTGACCGGTCGTTTGTCTCGATCTGTAACGGGTAGGGCCGATTTCGGACGTTAGATGTTACAGATTGAGATAAACCCAAGGGGAGGGGCCGGTATGTCTCAATCTGTAACAGCTGGGGCCGTTTTTACCGAGTAGCTGTTACAGATCGAGATTGTTTGGTCGAGTCGGGTCACAGGGTAGCGTGCGGGCACAAAAAGCGGAGCCGCGTTGCCACGACTCCGCTTTCAAGAGGATGGGTAAAGGAAACGAAATTAGCTCAGGTGCCAAATCTCGTCGTTGTACTGGGAGATGGTGCGGTCGGACGAGAAGGTGCCGGCGTTGGCGATATTGATGAGCGCCTTGCGCATCCAGGCGTCCTGGTCCTCGTAGTCGGCCAGCACGCGCTCCTTGGTCTGGATGTACTCCTCAATGTCGAGCAGGGCCATAAACCAGTCCTTGCCCTTAATGTCGTCGTGCAGGCGCTGCAGGCGCTCGGCATTGCCGGTCGCCATAAAGGCCGGGTTGGTGATGAAGTCCACCAGCAGTTTAATGCCGGGCTTGCGGTAGAGCACACCGGCGTCATAGGTGCCGTCGGCATAGAGCTGCTCGACCTGTTTGGACGAGGCACCAAAGGTATAGATGTTCTCGTCGCCCACGAGCTCGGCAATCTCCACGTTGGCACCGTCGAGCGTGCACAGGGTTAGGGCGCCGTTGAGCATGAACTTCATGTTGGAGGTGCCGCTCGCCTCCTTGGAGGCCAGGCTGATCTGCTCGGAGATGTCAGCGGCGGGGATCACGCGCTCGGCGGCGGTGACGTTGTAGTTCTCGATCATGACAACCTGCAGGTAGGGAGCCACGTCGGGGTCGTTTGCAATCCACTGCGACAGCGTCAGGATCAGATGGATGATGTCCTGCGCGATGGTGTAGGCAGGCGCCGCCTTGCCGCCAAAGATGATGGTGACGGGGTGCTTAGGTCTGTTGCCGTTCTTGATATCGAGGTACTTCCAGATGATGTAGAGCGCGAGCATCTGCTGGCGCTTGTACTCGTGGATGCGCTTGACCTGGACGTCGATGATGGCGTTGGAGGGAATGGTCACGCCCTGCTCGAGCGCCATGAACTGGCGCATGATGGCCTTGGCCTCGGTCTTGGTGGCGGCCAGGCGCTCAAGAACATCCTTGTCGTCGGCGAACTTGGCGAGTTTGCTCAGATCGCCGGTGCTGCGCCAGTCGGTGCCGATCACATCGTCGAGCAGGCTGGCGAGCGCGGGGTTGGCCCCATGGATCCAGCGGCGGAAGGTGATGCCGTTGGTCTTGTTGGAGAACTTCTCGGGATAGATCTCGTAGAACGGATGAAGCTCGGTGTCCTCCAGGATCTTGGTGTGGAGGGCGGCTACGCCGTTGATGGAGAAGCCAAAGTGGATGTCCATGTGGGCCATGTGGACGGTGTCATATTCGTCGATGATGGCGACGCACGGGTCATCGTGCTCGGCCTTCGCGATCTCATCGAGCTTGACGATAATGTCGGCGATGGCAGGGGAGACCTTCTGCAGGCTGACGAGCGGCCACTTCTCGAGCGCCTCGGCAAGAATCGTGTGGTTAGTGTAGGCGACCATGGAGCGTACGATGGTCACGGCCTCGTCAAACTCGATGCCATGCTCGGTGGTGAGCAAGCGAATGAGCTCGGGGATGACCATGGTGGGGTGCGTGTCGTTAATTTGGACCACGGCGTAGTCGGCCAGATCATGCAGGTTGCTGCCGCGCTCGATGGCCTCGTCGATCAGGAGCTGGGCGGCGTTGCTCACCATGAAGTATTCCTGGTAGATGCGAAGCAGGCGGCCCTGCTCGTCGGAATCGTCGGGGTAGAGGAACAAGGTGAGGTTCTTGGCGATCTCGGTCTTGTCGAAGTCGATGGAGCTGCCGGGGACCAGGCCGTCGTCGACGCTCGCCAGGTCGAACAGGCGCAGGCGGTTCTTGGTGGGCTGGCCGTAACCGGGCACGTCGATGTTGACGAGCTTGGAGGTAACGGCAAAATCGCCGAACTCGACGGTGTAGGAGCGGTCATCGTCGACTAGGATGTCCTGCTCACCGAGCCACTCGTCGGGGACGGCCTTCTGCTGGTTGTCGACAAAGCGCTGACGGAACAGACCGTAGTGATAGTTGAGGCCCACGCCATCGCCGGTCAAGCCCAGCGTGGCGATGGAATCCAGGAAGCACGCGGCCAGGCGGCCCAGGCCGCCGTTGCCGAGCGACGGCTCGACCTCGAACTCCTCGATCTTGTTGAGGTCGTGGCCTGCGGCGGTGAGCTGGTCCTTAACCTCGTCGTAGATGCCGAGGTCGATCATGTTGTTGATGAGCAGCTTGCCGATCAAAAATTCGGCGGAAATGTAATAGAGCTTTTTCTTGCCGTTGTTGAGCGGGCAGGCGGCAGAGCGCTCCTGCACGAGCTTGACCAGCAGTTTGTAAATGCGGCGGTCATCGAGTTGCTCGAGCGAAGTTCCAAAGGACTGCTCGGCAAGATCCGCGAGATTGATGCGGGGCATGTTTCCTCCTGTGGTGAGTTGACTACATGTCAGAAATTCAAAAGAATCCCGCGGGAGGGGATTGGGGTGGCCTCGCGCGGGAAAAGCAAGCGCGTCCGCACGGTGGGGAGGGGTCGGGCGCGGTAGCTCCTATTGAGGAAGCTCGATTTCGGCCTCCGACGGGATGCGGAAGTAGGTCTCGGTCCAGTCGGTGAGTTTGTGCTCGAGCTCGCGGGTGATGGCGCCGTCGAGCATGCGCCAGGTCCAGTTGCCGCCCAGGGTGGCAGGGGTGTTGATGCGCGCCTCATTGCCCAGGTTAAGCAGGTCCTGCATGGTGTAGATGCACGTGTCGTTCACGCTGGCGGCGATGGTGCGATTGAGTGCATCTGCCATGGGTTCGCCGGCCTGCTGATGGGTGTACAGGGCTGCCTGCTCGCGCTGACGCGGGGTGGCCGTTCCCTCAAACCAGCCGCGCGCCGTCTCGTTGTCGTGGGTGCCCACATAGGCGACGGTGTTGGCGATGTAGTTATGCGGCAGGTAGTACGAGTTGGTGCCCTCAAAGGCAAACTGCAGGATCTTCATGCCGGGGAAACCCGAGTTGTCGCGCATGTCGATGACACCGGGGGTGAGGAAACCCAGGTCCTCGGCGATGATGGGCAGCGTGCCGAGCTTTTCCTCGAGCGTCTTGAAGAACTTGAGGCCGGGACCCTGCGTCCACGAACCGTAGGACGAATCGGGCGAGGAGAACGGCACCTCCCAATAGGCCTCGAAGCCGCGGAAGTGATCCAGGCGGATGACGTCGTACATGTCGAGGGCGGCGCGAATGCGGCCCTCCCACCAGGAGAAGCCGTCGGACTCCATGGCGTCCCAGTCGTAGATGGGGTTGCCCCAGTACTGGCCGGTGGCCGAGAACTGGTCGGGCGGCGTGCCGGCAACGCTCACGGGATTGCCGGCGGCGTCGATCTTAAAGAGCTCGGGTGTCGCCCACATCTCGACGGAGTCACGCGAGACATAGATGGGCAGGTCGCCGATGATGAGAATGTCGCGCTCGTTGGCATAGGCCTTGAGGCGGCTCCACTGGCGATCGAAGAAGTACTGCGTCATCTGGTGGTAGAGCATACGCGCCGGATGGTCGGTGCAGACCTTGGCGGAAGCCTCGCCGCGGGTGCGGAGCTCCGCGGGCCACTCCCAAAACGCCTTGAGACCGCACTCCTCTTTGACGGTCATGAACTCACAGTAGGGGATGAGCCAGTCCTCGTTGGCCTGGATAAAGTCATCGAAATCGGCCGGCTTGTCGGCAGCAAAGCGCTCGGCGGCGCGGTCGAGAATCTGACGGCGGCCGCCAAAGATAGCACCGTAGTCGACATTGCTGGGGTCGGATCCCAGATACACGCCATCGATATCGCGCTGCTCCAGATATCCTGCCTCGATAAGCTCGGCAAAGTCGATAAAGTTGGGGTTGCCTGCGCGGGCCGAGAACGACTGATAGGGCGAATCGCCATAGCTGGTCGTCGTAAGGGGCAGAATCTGCCAGTAATGTTGTTTGCACGAGGCGAGAAAATCGACGAAGTCGTAGGCATTCCAGCCAAAGCCGCCGATTCCGTATGGTCCGGGCAGAGATGAGACGGGCATGAGGACGCCGCTTGCACGCTCCATGAATGCGCTCACCAACCTTCTTGTTGTGGGGTCGGCCTGCCGATGGGTATGCAGTCCGCCTCCGATGATCTGATTCGATACGCCTATTGTAAAACATGTTGTTTAAACATGTACAGGCAAGATAAAAAAGTTGGTCGATTTTCGGCGAATGGCTACATGCCATGAAAAAGCCCCGACCTCACAACGTGAGATCGGGGCAAGAACGGTATGTAGGTTTTTGCTACTCGGCGTCGGCGAAGCCGTTGGGGTTGTGGCTCTGCCAGTTCCAGCTATCGCGGCACATGTCCGCGATGTCGTACTGGGCCTTCCAGCCCATCATGCGCTCGGCCTTGGAGGCATCGCACCAGTTGGCAGCGATGTCGCCGGCGCGGCGCTCGCGGATCACGTAGGGCAGCTCCTTGCCACAAGCCTTGGAGAAGGCGGCGACGACCTCGAGTACCGAGGTGCCGGTGCCGGTGCCCAGGTTAAAGATCTCGACGCCGGTCTTGCCGTTCATCCAGTTAAGGGCGGCAACGTGACCAGAGGCCAGATCGCACACGTGGATGTAGTCGCGCACGCCGGTGCCGTCGGGGGTGGGGTAGTCGTTGCCAAAGACCTGAACGGCCTCGAGCTTGCCCACGGCGACCTGGGCGACATAGGGCACCAGGTTGTTGGGGATGCCCTTGGGATCCTCGCCGATCAGGCCCGACGGATGAGCGCCGATGGGGTTGAAGTAACGGAGCAGCACGACGTCCCACTCGGGGTCGGCGGTGTGGACGTCCATAAGGATCTGCTCGATCATCCACTTGGTCCAGCCATAGGGGTTGGTTGCGGGCTTCTTGGGATCCTCCTCGGTGACGGGCGGGTTGTCCGGGTCGCCGTAGACGGTCGAGGAGCTCGAGAAGATGATGGACTTGCAGCCATGGTTGCGCATGACGTCGATGAGCACCAGGGTGTTCTCGATGTTGTTGTGGTAGTACTCGACGGGCTTGCTCACCGACTCGCCGACGGCCTTAAAACCGGCGAAGTGGATCACGCGGTCGATCTGATGGGTATCGAAGATCTTGTTCATCGCATCGCGGTCGAGCACGTTGGCCTCGTAGAAGGTGAGGTTCTTGGCGGCCTCGTCGCCCACGATGGTCTTGACGCGGTCGACGGCGACGGCGCTGGAGTTGGAGAGATCATCGACGATGACGACCTGGTAGCCACCCTCGAGCAGCTGAACGACGGTGTGCGAGCCGATAAAGCCGGCGCCACCGGTAACGAGGACGCAGGTGTCTTTGGGGTCGAGTGCTTTGGACATGTAGTCTCCTATCGAATCAGGAACACTTCTAGAGGGGAGTATAGCGCAGGCGGGGACGCCCAAATCGTGCGCTGAGGAAAAGCAGAGGATTATGTTAACGTACTCATAGAAGAGCTTGCTCAATTGTTACCTCAAATTTGACAATTGCTTACGAGCCGCCGACCTTGTAGTTTCCTGCCGTTCGTGGAAATCGTTGGGACGCGCCATATGTACGCTAATATGTATGAGTTGAGCGACATATAAATAAGCATGTAACGGAGTACATATGTCACCAAACAGCGATTCCATCCTTTCCCAGGAGCTCTCGCGCCGCACTGCCCTCAAGGCCCTGTTCGGCGCCGCTTCTGCGGCAGTTCTTTTTGGCCTGCCCGCTCGCGCCCATGCGGCGGAGGCTTCCAAAGAAACCACCGATAAACTGAATGCCGCCCAAGCCCAGCTCGACGAGGTTCAGGCCCAGCTCGACAGCATCGCAAATGAGTATGCGGCGCTGGCCAACAAGAATGCCCAGACCCTCAACGACATCGAGAATGTCCAGGGCAAGATTGACGACACGCAGGCCCAGATCGATGAAAAGAAGGCCGAGCTCAAGAAGAAGCGCAACGACCTTTCCGATCGCGTGGCCGCCAGCTACAAGTCCGGCGGCACGAACATCCTGTCGCTGCTGCTGGCCTCTGGCTCGTTTGAGGAACTCGTCGCCAACGCGCATTACGTTGAGAAGATCAACAAGAGCGACCGCGACGCCATCGAGGACATCCAGACGATTCAGGCCGAGCTCGACGCACAGAAGACCGAGCTCGAATCACAAAAGGCCGACCTGGAGAAACTCAAGGACCAGCAGACGGCTCAGATGCAGGATATGCAGGCCAAGCAGCAAGAAGTCCAGACCGTACTGAACGGTCTTTCCGACGACGTCAAGGAGCTCATGGCTCAGCGCGATTCCGAGATCCTCGCTGCCGCCCAGGCTGAGGAGGCCGCTAGGAAGGCGGCTGCGGCAGCCGCGGCCTCTGCGAACACGGGCTCTTCTTCGGGTGGCTCGAGCTCGGGTGGCGGCTCGTATGCCGGCGGCATCCCGCAACAGACGGGCGGTTCGGGCAAGCAGCAGGCCGTCGTCAATGCGTGCTACTCGACGCCTTCTCCCGGCCAGGGCTGGTGTGCTGCCTGGGTTACCAACGTCTTCCGCAATGCCGGCGTGGGCTATTTTGGCGGCAACGCGTGTGACATGTTCAACGCCTGGTGCTATAGCTCCGACCGCTCGGCGCTGCAGGTGGGCATGATCGTGGCCGATTCCTCGCACAGCGGCACGGGTGCTCCGGGCCTTATCTACGGTCATGTGGGTATCTACGTTGGCGGCGGCATCGTTATGAGCAACGAGGGTGCCATTACGTCTAAGTCGCTTGATTCGTTCATTAGCTTTTATGGTACTGGCTCTGGCGTGCGTTGGGGCTGGCTTGGCGGTATTGCGCTGTCGTAAAGCCGACTGGGCCGCGTGCCCGCCCGCAATATATTTGATTGCCTGCTCGGGCAGTCCTGCGCAAGACGAAGGCCACATTAAGTGGCCTTCTTTGCGTGCGGAACTCGCGACAAACCAAAACCACCTCGCCAGCCCAGCGACCATGGGGTCCCAAGGTTTTCAAAAAAGCGGTCGGCGCGCAGTGCGCCGACCGCCGATATATGGGGTCTGATATTTTCTACCAGCTAGGGCCTCTTACTCGTCTAGGAGATCTTCTGGCATGTCGTTGCCGTCGCCTAGATCGACAGGGGTTTCTTCGGGGGCAGAGCCGTTTTCCGTGGCTTCGCCTTCGGGCTTCTCTTTGGCGGCCGTCATGCGGGCCACGGCGCAGATGCGGTCGTTGTCGTCGACGGTCATCATCTTGACGCCCTGGGTGGCGCGGCCGGTCTGGCTGATCTCGTCGGTCTTGACGCGAATGACCGTCGCGCCCTCCGTCACGATAAACAGCTCGTGCTGCGGGCCCACCGTCTTCATGGCCGCGAGGTTACCCTTACGCTCGGTCATTTGGATGGTGTAGACGCCCTGACCGCCGCGATTCTGCTCCGGGTAGTCCGCGACCGGCGTGCGCTTGCCGTAGCCGCGCTCGGTGATGACGAACAGATCGCCGTTGCCGTTAGTGACTTCCATGCCCAGAACGCTCACGCCGTCCTTCATACTAATACCGCGAACGCCGCTGGTATCGCGGCCGGTGGCGCGCACCTGCTCCTCGGAGAACATGATCGCCTTGCCCGCGGTGGTGGCCAGGATAATCTTGTCGCCCTCGCGCACGCGGCGCACGTTCAGCAGCGCGTCGTCGTCACGCAGGTTGATAGCGATCAGGCCGTCGCGACGGCTGCGGTCATATGCGCTCATCACGGTCTTCTTGACCATGCCGCTCTTGGTGGCAAACATCAGGTACTCGTCGGCCGGGAACTCGCGGCAGCTGATGACGCTCGCGATCTTCTCGCCCTCCTCGAAGGGCAGCAGGTTGACGATCGCGGTACCGCGCGCCTGGCGCGTACCCACCGGCAGCTCGTGCACCTTCAGGCGATAGACCTTGCCCTTGCTCGAGAAGAACAGCACGTACTCGTGCGTGGACGCGATGAACATCTCGTCGATGACGTCGTCCTCTTTGAGGTTGACGCCCGACACGCCCTTGCCACCGCGCTTTTGGGCACGGTAGGCGGCCACCGGGATACGCTTAACGTAGCCGGTGTGGGTGATGGTCACGACCATATCCTCGTCGGCGATGAGGTCCTCGACATCCAGGTCCTTCTCAACCTGGCTGATCTCGGTGCGGCGCTTGTCGCCGAACTTCTTGGAGATCTCGCGCATCTCTTCCTTGATGACGCCCAGGATCTTCTCCTCGTGCGCCAGCAGGTCCTCGTAGTAGGCGATGGCGCGGCGCAGGCCGTCCAACTCTTCTTGGATCTTGTCGCGCTCCAGGCCGGTCAGGCGGCGCAGCTTCATCTCGAGGATGGCCGTGGTCTGCTCGGGCGTAAAGCCAAAGCGTTCGATCAGTCGGCTGCTGGCCTCGGAGTCGGTCTGCGAGGAGCGGATGATGCTAATGACCTCGTCGATATGGTCAAGGGCCATCAGGTAGCCCTCGAGGATATGCGCGCGGGCCTGGGCCTTCTTAAGGTCGAAGCGGGTGCGGCGGGTGACGACGTCGACCTGGTGGTCGATGTAGTGCTGCAGCATCTCGCGCAGGCTCAGGCATTTGGGAACGCCGTTGACGAGTGCCAGGTTGTTGGCGCCAAAGGTCGTCTGCAGCGAGGTGTACTTATACAGGTTGTTGAGCACGACCTGCGGAATGACGCCCTTCTTGAGCTCGATGACCAGACGGATGCCCTTCTGGTTGGACTCATCGCGCATATCCGAGATGCCCTCAATGCGCTTGTCGTTGACGAGTTGGGCGATCTTCTCCTGCAGGGTGCCCTTGTTGACCATGTAGGGAATCTCGGTAAAGACCAGGCGGCTGCGGCCGGTCTTGGTGGACTCCACATGTGCCTTGGCACGCACGGTAATGGAGCCGCGGCCGGTCTCGTAGCTCTGCTTAATGCCGGCGCTGCCCATGATGATGGCGCCGGTGGGGAAGTCCGGACCGGGCATGATCTGCATGAGCTCGTCGACGGTGGCGTCGGGGTTGTCGATCAGGTAGCAGGTGGCCTCGATCGCCTCGGTGAGGTTATGCGGGGCGATGTTGGTGGCCATGCCGACGGCGATGCCCTGGCTGCCGTTGACCAGCAGGTTGGGGAAGCGCGCAGGCAGTGCCACGGGCTCGGCGAGCGATTCGTCGTAGTTGGGCTGCCAGTCGACGGTATCCTTCTGCAAGTCACGCAGCAGTTCCATGGCGGGCTTGGCCAGGCGGCTCTCGGTGTAACGCATGGCCGCCGCGCCGTCGCCATCGATGTTGCCGAAGTTGCCGTGACCGTCGATGAGCGGCGTGCGCATGGAGAACCACTGCGCCAGGCGGACCATGGCCTCGTAGACCGCAGAGTCACCGTGCGGGTGGTACTTACCGATAACTTCGCCGACCGTCCAGGCCGACTTTTTGTGTGGGCGGTTGGGGTAGATGCCGCTCTCGTTCATCGCGTAGAGGATGCGGCGGTGTACCGGCTTTAAGCCGTCGCGCACGTCCGGCAGGGCACGCGCTGTGATAACCGACATCGAATACTCGATGAACGACTGCTTCATCTCGCGACCGAACTCCGAAATCTGGAGCTGGCCGCCGTTGATGTCCTCGCCGGCCGAGGCGCCACGATCGACTTCGCCAAAGCTCTCCTCGAGCTCACCGTCGTCGTCCTCTTCCTCATCATCATCGGCATCGGGGTTATAGGCGTCAGGATCGCCGTCCTCGCCCTGCTCAGCACGGGCAAGCAGGCGCTTCAGATCATCGGGCATACCGGCATCGCCGGCCTCGCCCATACCCTCGTTGTTGTTGATATCGTCTGCCACGTTACCTCCTCTTAAGCGTCAAGGAATCGTGCATCATGTGCATGCTTCTCGATGTACTCGCGGCGATAGCCGACCTCGGAACCCATCAGCTCGCGCACGGCGCGGTCCGCCACCACGGCGTCCTCGATCGACACACGCTGCAGAATGCGGGTCTTTGGGTCCATCGTCGTCGAGGCAAGCTGTTTGGGGTCCATCTCGCCCAGGCCCTTGTAGCGCTGGACGGTATAGCCCTTGCGCTTTTTGGTGATCTTGCCGTCCTTGGCCTTGCCGTCCTCGTCGTTATCATCGGGGTTCAGGCCCAGACTCTGGATGGTATCGCGCAGGATCTCGTCTTCGGGCTGGCGGCCGTTGGGATACACGTAGTGGATCTTGTTGCGCACCTTAATGCCAAAGATGGGCGGGCAGGCAACATAGACGTAGCCGGCATCGATCAGCGGACGCATGTACTTGTAGAAGAACGTCAGCAGCAGGATGCGGATGTGCGCACCATCGACGTCTGCATCGGTCATGATGATGATCTTGTGGTAGCGCGCCTTGGTGATATCGAAATCGCCGCCGTCGCCGGCACTCGTCGTGACGCCACAGCCGATCGCGGTAATCAGCGACTGGATGGTGTCGCTCGAGAACGCGCGATGGTCACCAACGCGCTCGACGTTCAAAATCTTGCCGCGCAGGGGCAGAATCGCCTGGATGTCTCGGCGACGGCCGTCCTTGGCCGAACCGCCTGCCGAGTCGCCCTCTACGATGAAGAGCTCGGTCAGCTCGGCATCGCGCACCGAGCAGTCGGCGAGCTTACCGGGCAGGGACGCCGTCTCGAGCAGGCTCTTGCGGCGGGTCGCCTCGCGCGCCTTGCGGGCGGCATTGCGCGCCTTGCAGGCCTGCTGCGCCTTCTTGACGATCTCGCGAGCGGGCTTAGGGTGCTCCTCGAGGTAATCGGCAAGGCCGTCGGTCACGATCTTGAGCGTCAGCGCGCGCATATAGGAGCTGCCGAGCTTGGCCTTGGTCTGGCCCTCAAACTGCGGATCGGGCAGCTTGACCGAGATAACGGCCGAAAGGCCCTCGCGCACATCGTCGCCGGTCAGATTGGCGTCTTTTTCCTTGAGCAGGTTCTGCTTGCGCGCGTAATCGTTGATTACGCGGGTGAGCGCCGTGCGGAAGCCCTCAAGGTGCATGCCGCCCTCGGGGGTGTAGATGTCGTTGGCAAACGACATGACGTTCTCGCCGTAGCCGCTATTCCACTGCAGGGAAACCTCAACCTCGCCCATCTTGGCCACAGGTGCGTCCGGGTCCGATTTGCCCTCGATGTAGATAGGCTCCTTAAAGGCCTCGGGGACGTCCTTGCCCTCGTTAAGGAACTTGACGAAGTCGATGATGCCGCCCTCGTAGCAAAACTCCTCCACGTGGGGAGTAGACTCGCGCTCGTCAGTCAGCACGATTTTGAGGTTCTTATTGAGGAACGCCGTCTCCTGCAGACGGTTGTGCAGCGTATCGAAATCGTAAATGCAGGTCTCGAAGATCTCGTCGTCGGGCCAGAAGGTGACGGTGGTGCCCGTCGAATCCGAGGTGCCCACGACCTCCATCTTCTTAACGGTCTTGCCGCGCGAGAACTCCATCTCGTAGGTGTTGCCGTCGCGACGAACCTGAACGACCACGCGCTTGGACAGTGCGTTGACGACGGAGATGCCAACGCCGTGCAGGCCGCCCGAAACCTTATAGGCCGAGTTATCGAACTTACCGCCGGCGTGCAAGATCGTCATGACGACCTCGAGCGTCGGGATCTTTTTAACAGGGTGCTCGTCGACGGGGATGCCGCGCCCGTTGTCGACGACCGTGATGGAGTTGTCGGCGTGGACCGTCACCTGGATCTCGGTGCAGAAACCGGCCATGGCCTCGTCGACGGAGTTGTCAACGATCTCCCACACCAGGTGATGCAGACCGCTGGCGCTCGTCGAGCCGATATACATGCCCGGGCGCTTACGAACGGCCTCGAGACCTTCGAGAATCTTAATCTCGCCGCCATCGTAATCGTTTTCGTTTGCCACACGTCCTCCTTCAGTCAAGAAAATGTGTACAGCCTTACTAGTTTATCGTAAAAAAATACCCTCGGGAACGAGGGTATTTGGCTCTACAAGGCCACCAGATGCGATTTAAGGCTCTTTTTTGCTTTCTACGCCCTTGGCCCACTCGGCACTGGCTCTCATGGCATTCTCGAGGGCCTCGCGCAGTTTTTGGTCTTCGATGGGCGCCACTTGGCGCTCAATCTCGGTGCATTCGGCCTCACTTAGGTCGGCGTGCGGGGCCGGCGGGCGCTCGGTCGTCGCCGGGCGCAGGCGCTGCTTGGCGGCGGGCGGCGTGTGACCCGGCGCGGTGGTTTTGAACACCAGGCCGTCCACATGCGCACCGGCGCGCTCCATGCGCGCGCGGATGATCTCGCGCAACAGCGTCATTTCCTGCGTCCACGAGGGCGAATCGAGATATACCAGCAGCTCATTGGACTCGGGCAGGTAGCGCAAGCCCGTCACATGCCGCCCCTCGCGCGTGCCCGAGCACACCGCGTTCCACGCGCGATAGACCGCGCGCGACTCCTCGGCAGCCTCCATCTGCGCGCGGCGCTCAGGTGTCGCGGCCGCCAGGATGCGCTGACGCTCTGCGTTCAAAAATCCACTGAAGGCAACCGTTTCGCTCTCGCGCTCGTAATTAGCACGTCTCACCCATGCTCACCACCTTGGCTCGATCAAGCAGGTCATCGGTAAAATACCCCAGGTTGGTCGTGGTTATGACCGTCTGGATATCATCGCCGATCAGCCGCAGAAAAGCACCGCGGCGTTCGCCGTCGAGTTCGCTCATCACGTCGTCCAAAAGCAGCAACGGGGCGGTGCCCAGGACATCGCGAGCCACGGCCACCTCCGCCACCTTCCAGGCCAGAACCAACGTTCGCTGCTGACCTTGGCTGGCAAATGAACGGGCGGAGCGACCCGCCACGGTAAACTCAATCTCATCGCGATGCGGTCCCACCAACGTCACGCCGCGGCGAATTTCCTCGTCGGCGTGCTCATCAAGGGCAGTCAGCATGCGCTCGTACGCCCAGCCCTTCAGCTCTTCGCGATCATCGACCTGGGGCAAATCCCCCAGCGTGGACGTATAGGTCACGTTGGCAGCCTCACCGGATGCCACTTGCCCGTAGGCAGTGTGCACATGGCCCGCCAGCCGGTCGAGCAGGGCCAACCGGTGCACAAGCAGGGCCGAGCCCGCGCGGGCAATCGAATCGTTCCACGCGCCGAGCATCTCGCGACAGCACCAGGTCTCCTTGAGCAGGGCGTTACGCTGGGTCACGCAGCGTCCATAGGTGCTCGCAAGATCGGCATAACGTGCGCTCAGCTGCATGCCAAAGTCATCGAGGGCGGCGCGGCGCACACTGGCGCCTCGCTTAACCATGTCCAGATGGTCGGGGCAAAACAGCACGCTCGGCAGAGCCCCGCGCACACCGGCGGCAGAGCACCTCTTGCCGTTGCGGCTAAACGAGCGCTTACCGTCCTCCACGCTCAATCCCATATCAAGCACGCGGCCGTCGCCCTCGAGCCTCAGCTCGACCTTGCACGAGCCCACGCCATCATGGACGAGCTCGGCTGCGGTCGGATGCCTAAACGAGGCGCCGCTCGTCAGCAGCTGCAGCGCCTCTATGAGATTGGTCTTTCCCGCCGCGTTGGGTCCCGCAAGTATCGTCACGCCCTCGTCCAGGGCAAGGCGATAACTATCGAAGCTGCGGTAGTGCGCGACGGAAAGATCGCGGGCGAACATGGTCATAGGGCGGTTGCTAGATGCGGACCGGCATAACCAGGTACAGGTAGTTGATCTTGTCGTAGGACTTGAAGATGCCCGCCTGCGAGTAGCTCTTGAGCTCCAGCGTGATCTCCTTCTCCTTGGACAGGGCATTGAGGCAGCCAAAGATGTAGTGGTAGTTGAAGGCGATGATGCCCGACTCGCCCTCGGCCTCGACATCGATCGTCTCCTGCGCAAGGTCCTGGTCATTGGAAATGGAGGACAGGCCCATCTGCCCGTTCTCGACATCGATCTCGAACTTGACGGCGGGGTTGGCGCTCGCGATAACGGCCACGCGCTTGAGGGCGGCGTTAAAGGCGGCGACGTCGATCTTGACGCTCGTCACGCACGAATCGGGGATGAGCTGCTTGTAGTTGGGGTACATGCCCTCGATACGGCGCGACACGTAGGTGGTGTTGCCGGCCTCGAAGACGACCTGGGTGTCGGTAGCCCCGATCATGATGGTCGCCTGGCTGGCCATGATGTTCAGCGCGTCGTTAAAGGCGTCGGCCGGAACGTTGAGTTCAAAGGAGCCCTCGAGAGTCGAGGTCTCGACCTGCGTATCGCACACGGCCAAGCGGAAGGAATCGGTCGCCACCAGGCGCACGGTGTTGTTCTCGACCTTCATGTGCACGCCACCCAGAATGGGGCGGGCCTTGTCGGTCGAGGTGACGCGCCACACGCGGCCGACCATTTCGGACAAGATATCGGTCGGCAGCTCCACGGCACTCTCGATGGCATAGGCCGGAAACTCGGGGAAGTCATTGACATCGAGCGTGTTCAGGCGGAAAGAGCTCTTCTCGCAACCAATCAGCACCTGGCGCTCGGACAGCTCAAAGGTGACCGGGGCATCGGGGAGGGTCTTGGTGATATTGGAGAGCATCTTACAGGGGATAACCATCTCACCCTCTTCTTCGACATGCGCCGCGATGCGATGACGGATCGAGATGGTGTAGTTAGAGGTCTGGAATTCCAAGATGCCGTCTTGCGCCTTGACGAGCACGCCCGACAGGATGGGAAGGGTGGACGCCGAAGCGACACCCTTCATAACGACGCCGATGGCTTGTGTAAGCGAGCTCTGGCTGACGGTGAACTTCATCTTTTAATACCTTTCTTTAGATATAAATATCTTAATAATAGTAATAGCACTGACGAAACTGTTGATTACTCCCAAAGACGCAGGTCAGACCCAGAAAGAGAATCGACAGCAACCTGTGTGCAACAGGGGTGGTTTTCCACGTTCAAAACCTGCGCAAAACTTTTCATCACCGCGGGTTGGGTTTTAGACACCTTATGCCCATGGTTTCGACAAGTTTTCAACAGGTGTCTCTATTTCCCTACGAGCGCAGTGTAATTTTATCGCGCAGCGATTTGAGGTCTTCGGTGACGGTACGGTCTTCCTGGATCATCTTCTGGACCTTTTTGTAGCTCGTGCTGACGGTCGAGTGGTTGCGGTTGCCAAATTCGGCGCCCACCGCCGTGGTCGTCATCTCGCACATCTCGATGGCCAGGTAGATAGCGATATGGCGTGCTTTGGCGATATTGGCGTTGCGACGCGGGCCGATGAGCTCCTCGTGCGTCACGCCGTACTGCTCTTCGATGACGGACTGAACCGTCTGGACGTTGATCTTTTTGGCCGATGTGTCGAAGTACTGGCTGGCGATGGCGTCGATATCGTCAAAGGTGAGCTCCCCGCCCTCGCGCTCGCGGTCGCCCGCCTCGCCGGCGCAGCGCTCGCAAAAGCTCTCGAGTTCGCGGATGTTGGTGCCCGAGACCTCGGCCATGTGTTTAAAGTGCTCGTCGGTCAGGTGTCCGCCGTCGCCCCCATAGGCCGCCAGCAGCGAGTCGTCGCCTGCCTCGGGAGCGGCGACGATGGTGTTCTCGTAATAGCGCTGCAAGATCTTGTATTTCATCTCGTAGCTGGGCTCTGCGACCAGGCAGAGCATGCCGGCGTTGAAGCGGCTGGTCAGACGCTCGTCCATGCTCAGGTCCTTGGGGGCACGGTCTGCCGCGATGACGACCTTCTTGTTGTTGCGGATGAACTCGTCCATGAGCTGGAAAAAGTAGTCCACGCTCGCGCGCTTGCCGATGATGTTTTGGATGTCATCGATGATGAGCACGTCCACGCCGTGGTACGCCTGCATGATGGGGGCGTTGCTCTTCTTTTGGCGGTCGAACTCGGTCATCAGGTCGTCCAGATATGCCTGGGAGTTGGCATACTTGACCTTGATCTCGGGCGACTTCTCGGCGAGCTCGTTTTTGATGGCAAGCAGCAGGTGCGTCTTGCCCAGGCCCGATTTGCCGTAGATGAACAGTGATGTGCATGTGCCGCGCTCGTCCGCGAGGGCGGCAAACTTGAGTGCCGAGCGATAGGCATGGCTGTTTTCGGGGCCGTAGACAAAGTTCTCAAAGGTAAATTTTGAGTTCGCGGCGAGCGGGGCTCCATCCGTATTCTGCTCGGCCGGCACGGTCGGCGCCGGTATGGGTGAAGCGGGGGCCGCAGCTTGCGTGGATTTAGTCGGCGCTCCGCCCTTCATCTGGTTCATCATGCGACGAAAATCATCGGCCGAGAGCGTGTTCTTGATTGCAATGCCCGAATCCGCGCCCGCCGCTGCGTCGTGAGCGATAGGCATGTGCGTGACGGGTGCGTTCGTTGACGTCGCCGCCGCGGTCGGCAACGGTGCCATGGTTTCACGGGAAACATCGCTGTGCTGGTGCTCGATTGTCGGCACGTCGCCTGCGGAGGTCGGTGCCGCCGGGGAAGCGGCGGGAGCCGTGGCGGGCGCCGTCGCGGCAGCGGATTCCGTTGCGGCGCCTTGCGGTGCCACGATGTCGAGCGCGATCGGTGCAAAGGCGATTTCTTCCAGATAGGCCTCAATAGTCGGCTGATGCTTTTTGAGCTGCGCGATGGCAAAGCGCGAGGGGGCCTCGATCGTGAGCGTATCTTCGGTCAGGCTTATGGCCCGCGATTGCCCCAGCATGTTGATGAGGCGTGCATCTTGGCCGTCGCGCTGGCAAAAGGCGATGGCATCCCCCAGGATGATGCTTGCTTCCTCGTCCACTGTCTCTCCCGTTCTTTAGCTCTGAGCTCGCACGCGAGCGGCGCCGAGTTCGGTCAGATGGTATTTCTGGCCATGCTTGATGACCAAGCCGGCCTGCGCCAAGTCATTGAGCGTGCGTGACCAAGTGGGGGCCGAGTTTCCAAACGCCCTCGCCAGATCGGTTGCACCGCACGCTTGATTTTGCGCCAGATAGCCCAGCGCGGCGTTGCCGCGATCGCTTACGAACACGTCCGGTTGTGGCTGCGCATACTGATTTGCTGCATTAGGATACATCATTTGAGCTGCTGGTTGTTGAGAACTCTGCATCGGCGGCATTTGCTGTTGAAAACTTTGAGGCCACTGTTGGTAAGGCTGCAGAGGCATCTGTTGGGCCCAGGGGTTGTACTGCTGCTGCGGCATCTGCTGGTACGGCTGCTGATATCCCTGCTGGTACTGCTGCGGGAACTGCTGGCCATACCCCAGTGGCGGCATCTGCTGATATGGATATCCCCGTTGGTACGGCTGATAGCCCATTTGCTGGCCACCCGGTGCCCCCGTCGCCTGCTGCATTGCTGCTGCATCCTGATCTGCCAGCGGCATGGCCTCTGGCATGTTTGGCGTCATCGACATAGATGCCGCCTGGGGCTCTTGTGTGGGAAGCATTCCGGGCTGCTGCATCTGCCCCACGGGGGGCTGCATCTGCTGCGTTGCCATGGGCTGCTGCGCAAAAGCTCCCGGCAGGGGATATGTGGGCTGCTCCGTCTCGGGCCGCACGGCAGCACCGCGTCCGCCGGCACGCTCGATTTCCTGCACGCGTTTAGGGTTCAGGCTTACCGTAACCACGGTGCCGTTGCCCATGTTGTCCTCGATGGATACGGCACCGCCGGCGTTTTCCAAATACTCCTGCACCATGGGAAACCCTGCTCCGGTTCCACGGATATAGCGCTTCATCTTGCTGTTTGCGCTGGTAACGCCAAAGTCGAAAGCGCGTTCCTTGTCGTCGATGCCGGGTCCTTGGTCAGCAAAGCGGATGGTGTCTCCGCCGTCCAGAATCGAGATGATGGGCTCTGCAAAGTGTGCGTGGATAAAGTTTTCGACAATCTCGCGGATGACCATGAGCGAGATATGGCCACCTTGTTCTTTCATGCACTGGTAGACGGTGTTGGTCGTCTCTTCCAAATACGTGCGGACATCTTGCGGATCGATGACGATCACACGCGGTGTCGACAGCATGTCGTCATAGACGGCGATGCGCGCGGCGTACATGGCTTTTGGCGCCTGCGTTGTCGTCTGTTCACCTTCGTCACGCTCTTCGCGCACGCCGGTGATGTGCTCGTTGTCGGGTGCCGGGTCTCCGGAATCGACCATGGTGTAAAAGTCGTCAGACATGCCGCTCGCAATCTTCCAAAAGGTTTCGAACAAATAGTAGCTCACCGTGCAATGTTTCTCATCTTTCGACAAACTTTCAAAACCTGTTGAAAACTCTAGAAAACGGACGAAAAGTTCTCAACATTGCCAACATGACCTGTTGAAAACTCGATGAAATATCGTGAAAAGTTGCCATGCACCGCTAAATCGAGCTTGGCTTATGGGGGAACCGTGTGAACTGCGCAACCTTTTACCTTTGATTTCTTGACATTTGAACATTGATTTCCCTACAATCTTCAAGCTCACGTGTCTATATCTGCGTCCGCGTCCCCGCGGACACTCGAAATGCAGCAGGAGGAACTTAAGATGAAGCGTACGTATCAGCCTAATAAGCGTAAGCGTGCCAAGACCCATGGCTTCCGTGCCCGTATGGCCACTAAGGGTGGTCGTGCCGTGCTCGCCCGTCGTCGCGCCAAGGGCCGCAAGCGTCTCACTGTCTAGCAGCGATACACACATCTCGCATGAAGACTATTAAGTCTCGGCAAGATTTCGAGCATGTGTTCAGTCAGGGGCGTCGTTTCAATCACCCTCTGATTCGAATGACCATATGTGAATCGGTTGGCGAAGGCGACTCCGGAAGGGTCGCCTTCGTTGGTGCTAAGCGACTCGGTTGTGCCGTCGTGCGCAACCGATCTAAGCGTGTGATGCGCGAGGCCGCCCGCAGCTGCGGATTTCCCGTTGCGGGTTATGACATCATCTTGTTTGCAACTCCCAAGACGAGGGTTTCCTCGCCGCAGGAGATGGACAAGGCGTTGCGTTCGCTTATGAAGCGCGCCGGCGTTGCCGGGGAGGAGCGATGAGCAATCACGTTTTGCGACGTGTTGCCATCGCTCCTATTCGCATATATCAACAGGTTATTTCGCCCTTATTGCCTGACGCCTGCATTTATTACCCAACGTGCTCGCAATACGCCATCCAGGCGATTGAGAAGCACGGTGTTTTGAGAGGCTGCTGGCTTGCCGTGAGGCGCATCGCTCGCTGCAATCCCCTGCACGTCGGCGGTTATGACCCTGTGCCCTAGCGGGCACTCGCTATCGGAGGAAAACTTACATGTGGGATTGGATCGTTAACATCCTTTTCGAGCTGCTCAAGCTCATCCAGACCTTTGCGGTCGACTGGGGCCTGTCCATCATCATCCTGGTGGTCATCATCCGTCTGCTGCTGACGCCGCTTATGCTCAAGTCGACCAAGTCGACGGCTCGCATGCAGGTGCTGCAGCCCAAGATGCTCGAGATCCAGGAGCGCTATGCCGACGATCCCCAGCGTCAGGCCGAGGAGATGCAGAAGTTCTACAGCGAGAACAAGTTCAACCCCATGGCTGGTTGTTTGCCGCTGTTGATCCAGATGCCTGTCCTGTTCGCCCTGTTTACGTTGCTGCGCAACCTGCCGCAGTACTTTAACGACGGCACGTTCTCGTTCTTCAACATCCTGCCCGACCTGACCACCACGCCGAGCGCTTCCTTTGCCGATGGCTTTATGGTTGCACTGCCTGCGCTGGTTTGCCTGATCCTGTTTGCCGTCCTGACCCTGATTCCGCAGCTCTATATGTCGCGCAACCAGACCGGCCAGCAGGCTCAGAGCATGCGTATGATGGCCGTTGTCATGACGGTCATGATGCTTTGGATGGGCTGGAGCCTTCCCGTTGGTGTTCTGCTGTACTACGACGTCTCGTCTGCTTGGCAGGTTATCCAGCAGATTTTTGTGACGCAGAAGGTCATCGACAAGGCGAAGGCCGATGAGGAGGAGCGTCTTAAGAACGCTCCGCTGCAGGTTGAGGTCACTCGTCGCGAGAAGAAGCCGCGCCCGCACAAGAAGAAGTAGTGGGATATCAATCTTATTTAGGTACCTAACTTTTGGAGTACGTTATGTCTGAAGAGATCATCGAGGATATGCTTGAGGAGGTTGCCCCGCAGGTCGCGGGCGATTATCCCGAGATTGCACAGCGCTACAAGGCTGGTGAAGAGCTGACCGATGAGGAGCTCGACACCATTGCCGATGTTGCGATTTCCATCCTGCGTTCCATCCTTTCGCACTTCGATGCCGCCAACTCTCCTATCGATGAGTATGAGGGCGACGAGGGTGAGCTGATTTTGGATGTAACGGCTCCCGACCTTGCTGTTCTCATTGGCCGTCATGGTCGCACTCTTGATGCTCTTCAGGTTATGTTCTCTTTGCTGGTGAGCCGCAAGCTTGGCTTTAGGTATCCGGTTGTAGTGGACGTCGAGGGATACAAGAGTCGCCGTCAGGATAAGGTCGCCTCCATGGCTCAGTCTGCTGCCGAGCGTGCCATCCGCACTCATAAGAGTGTTTCGCTTCCGCCCATGAATGCCTACGAGCGCCGACTGGTTCACATTGCACTTCGTGGCAACGATGCAGTCGATACTCATTCTGAGGGTTCTGACCCTGATCGCCATGTGGTGATTGTTGCTCGATAATCTACTCGAGCTTATGCTAGGGGGACGTGGTTTCCACGTCCCCCTTTTTTGTCAAAAGTTCTCGATACGCTGATTTTTGTCAGAAAGGAGCTTCAGTTGTTTGTACTTACCGATCAGCAGGCTGACGAGATGTTGAGTCGCCTAACTTCCTATTGCAAAGAATATTCCTTGAGCGTAACTGATATTGAGCTGAGGAAATGTATCCAGCATTTGGATTTGGTTCTAGAAACAAATAAGACAACCAATCTCACCCGTATTCTTAACGTAGAAGATGCTGCAGTACTTCATATCCTCGACTCACTTGTTTTGCTCCCCTATATCAATAAGGCTCCTGAGGGAGCTTTGCTCGATATGGGAACAGGTGCGGGCTT
>USIL01000001.1:0-27410 GCA_900554655.1 uncultured Collinsella sp. | reverse complement strand
GTGTCGTACTTGACTTTAACTCTGCTTTAACTGGTACCATCCTCTATGTCTGTAACGCCATATAGACCGAGGGGATATATCTATGACCGCAACTGCATCCGCCGCACCCGCCAAGGTGTACTTTACGAACCTGCGCACGCATGCTCGCGAGAGCCAGCTCGACAAGCTCAAGCGCCTCATTCGCCGCGCCGGTATTGAGCAGATCGACTTTGAGAACAAGTTCGTTGCTATCAAGATTCACTTTGGCGAGCTGGGCAGCCTGAGCTTTTTGCGCCCCAACTACGCCCGCGCCGTCGCGGACGTCGTAAAAGAGCTGGGCGGCAAGCCCTTCCTCACCGACTGCAACACGCTCTACGTCGGTAGCCGCAAAAACGCGCTCGAGCACATCGACACCGCCTACCAGAACGGCTTCACCCCGTATGCCACGGGCTGTCAGATTATCATCGCCGACGGCCTCAAAGGCACCGATGAGGCACTCGTTCCGGTCGAGGGCGGTGAGTACGTGCACGAGGCCAAGATCGGCCAGGCACTCATGGACGCCGACATCGTGATCAGCCTCACCCACTTTAAGGGCCATGAGCAGGCCGGATTTGGCGGCGCCATGAAGAACCTGGGCATGGGAGGCGGCAGCCGTGCTGGCAAGATGGAGCAGCACGCCGCCGGCAAGCCGAATGTCGATACCACCAACTGCGTGGGCTGCCACGCCTGCGAAAAGATCTGCGCGCACAACGCCGTCTCGTTTGACGACACCCGCGAGCGCGAGCTTGCCAACGGTAGTACTCGCACGGTACACGTGGCCGCCATCGACCACAATCGCTGCGTGGGGTGTGGGCGCTGCATTGCGGCGTGCAACCAGGACTGCATCAAGCCCGGCTATGACGCCGCGGC
The DNA here is from genome assembly GCA_900554655.1 of uncultured Collinsella sp. Classification (GTDB taxonomy): domain Bacteria; phylum Actinomycetota; class Coriobacteriia; order Coriobacteriales; family Coriobacteriaceae; genus Collinsella. The sequence continues at coordinate 26,522 of USIL01000001.1, read as the reverse complement.
CGACGTGCTCAACTGCAAGATCGCCGAGTATACGAAGGCCGTTGTCGACGGCCGCCCGAGCTTCCACATCTCGCTTGCCATGGATATCAGCCCCAACTGCGATTGCCATCCCGAAAACGACACGCCTATCGTCAGCGATATCGGCATGTTCGCGAGCTTCGACCCGGTCGCCATCGACCAGGCCTGCGCCGATGCCGTCATGGCATCCGAGCCGCTGCCCAACACCGAGCTCACCGATAGCGCGGCCAAGATGGAGCACAACCACGAGCATCTGGAGGGCGAGCAGGCCAAGGACCCCTTCTGCATCACGCATCCCGACACCGACTGGCGCGTGTGCATCGCGCACGCCGAGAAGATCGGCCTGGGCACGAGCAAGTACGAGCTTATCGAGGTCAAGTAACACCTGTCTATTAGACAAAACAAGCGCCTTTGTAGCACAACTGTTAGCAAAAGCCGCCCGTGAGCACAGTGCCCACGGGCGGCTTTTCGGAAGTGCTAGGGGGTCAGATAGGCCAGTAAACCGTACTATTTGCCTAAAAATACTCGTCGAGGAAGTCGTCGACCGTGTTCCAGTAGAGTTCGGGGTCGACCTGCGCGCTCTTGGCGTGGGTGGCGCCATGGACGGTGAGCTTTTGCTTGACCTTGCTGGCGCACGCGTCGTAGTTTTGGTCGAGCATGCTGTACGGCACAAAGGTGTCTTGGTCACCGTGGATAAACAGCATGGGAACCGTCGCGCGCTTGAGCTGTTCCACGCTGCTCGCCTTATGAAAGTCGTAGCCCGCGCGCACGTTGCACACCAAGTTTGCTACATCGAGCAAGGGAAAGCTGGGCAGGCCGAACACGTCCTTGAGCTGCAGAGAAAACTCGTCCCAAACACTCGTATAACCGCAGTCCTCGATAATGCATTTCACGTTTGCGGGCAGAGGTTCCCCCGCGACGTTCATGGCGGTCGCCGCGCCCATGGATTCGCCAAAGACCAGGATGCGCGCCTTGGGGTCAGCCTGAACGATTCGCTCGATCCATGCGACGATGTCGAGGCGCTCGGGCCAGCCCATGCCGATATAGTCGCCGCCGGAGCGCTCGTGGGCGCGGGCGGCGGGTGCGAGTACGTTCATGCCACGGTCGTGGAAGCGTTTGGCGTATCGGGCCATACCGATGGGCTCGTTGGTATATCCATGCAGGCAGACGGCGTAGTCGTGCGTGCTCTCCGACGCAGCAAAATACCAGGCGGCAAGCTCGGTCCCGTCGTCCGCGGTGAGGTTGCTGCTCTTGCGGTTCTCTTTAAACCATGCCCGCGCCTCGGTATCCTCGGCATCCGGCTGCTCACCTTCTTTGTCGTTCTTGCTATCCTGCATCATCTTCATGGTGTATGGCGCGCGGGGATTCAGCGCGAAGTCAAACAGAAAGTTGCCGGCAAATCCGAGCAGCGCAACGACAACCACCAGTGCAATGATGCCGGCTATCTTGAGCTTTCGATGGGAACGTGCGTTTTGAGCCATGCGGTATTCTCCTATAAGATGTTAATACATCAACATTTAATGCAAGCGCATTATGGACGTTCGCCGTTGATGCGTCAACAGGCAAAGAATGGGTAAACAAAGGGTCACGTATGGTGCAAATTTCGCACGTACCTAGACGCTTTGATATAGTGTTGAGAACTCTTTACGTTGGAGGATGTAACCGGCATGTCCGATTCGAGCGACAGTTCTAAGCCGCGACCCAAGACCGCGGCCGTTCCACACTACACAGTGGGCGAGGAGATCATGAACTCCGTCACCCATGGTGTCGGCTGCCTGCTGGGTATCGCGGGCCTGGTGCTCCTGATCGTATTCGCCGCCCTGCGCGGCGGAGGCCCGGCCCATATGGCCGCGGCGATTGTCTATGGCGTCAGCATTATCCTCGAATACCTAGCCTCCACGCTCTACCACGCGATTCAGCCCGCGCGCGCCAAGCACGTGTTTCGCATCATCGACCACAGCTGCATCTACCTGCTCATTGCGGGCAGCTATACGCCGTTTTGCCTTATCACGCTCGCAAACGACGGCGGCCCTGCGCTGTTCTTTGCCGTATGGGCCATCGCCATTATCGGCATCGCTCTCGAGTGCTTCCTACGCGAGCGTCAACCGCACTGGGTAAGCGGCCTGGTCTACCTGCTGATGGGCTGGCTCGTTATCTTTAAGCTGCCCGAACTTGTTGCGCTGCTCAACCCCGTGGCACTTGCCCTGCTCGCCGTCGGCGGCGTGTGCTACACCGCGGGCGTGCCGTTCTATATCGCCAAAAACGTGCGCTATCTGCACAGCGTGTTTCACCTGTGGGTGCTCGCCGGCAGCATCTTCCAGTTCATGGCGGTGATCCTCTTCGTAATCTAGCGACCACGCCTGCGCGCCCGCGTTCTCGTTTGGGCGCCGGTGCAATTGCCGTATCCGCCATCAACGTTTTAACCTGACGTCCCGAATCTTGGAGGTTCGAGAAACTCCCGATGGACATAACCATCTCCCTTATCACCACCCTCGTTTTGACCCTCATCAACGGCTACTTCTCTATGTCCGAGATGGCGCTCACCACGGCCAAGCGCGCCGTGTTGGAGCACGAGGCCGAGGAAGGCGACAAGCGCGCCGAGCGTGCCATTAAGCTGGCTGCCGACTCCGACCAGCTGCTCGCCACCATCCAGGTTGCCATTACGCTCGTGGGCTTCGCCTCGTCCGCCGTCGCCTCGACGAGTCTGTCCGACCCGCTCGCCACGTGGCTCATGAGCTTTGGCATCGCGCCGCTCTCCGCCATCGCGCGCGGCCTGGCGCCGGTCATCATCACCGTCGCGGTCGCCTTCGTGTCCATCGTGATCGGCGAGCTCGTCCCCAAGCGCATCGGCCTGGCCAATGCCGAGGGCGTGTCCAAGCAGGTCGTGGGACCGTTGTCGTTTTTCCAAAAGATCGCCCGTCCGCTCGTGTGGCTGACCGGCGCCTGCTCCGATGGCCTGGCCCGCATCCTGCGCATCAAGAGCGCCGACGACCGCCAAAACGTCTCGGAAGAAGAGATCAAGTACATGGTCTCGGAGCAGGACGACCTGCTCGACGAGGAAAAGCGTATGATCCACGAGATCTTTGACTTGGGCGATACCGTTGCCCGCGAGGTCATGGTGCCGCGCGTGGACACCACCATGTGCGAGGACGACGAGACGGTCGCCGACGTGCTGTCCACCATGCGCCAGACCGGCTTCAGCCGAATCCCCGTCTATCACGAGGATCCCGACAACGTCGCCGGCATTGCGCACATCAAGGACCTGATCCAACCCGCGCTCGACGGCAAGGGCGACCAGCCCATCGCCGGCTTTTTGCGCGACGCCACCTTTGTGCCCGACACCAAGGACATCCTGCCGCTACTGTCCGAGATGCAGACCTCGCACGACCAGATCGTGGTGGTCGTGGACGAGTACGGCGGCACGGCCGGCATTATCACCATCGAGGATATCGTCGAGGAGATCGTCGGCGAGATCGAGGACGAGTTCGACCCCGACAACAAGTATCTCACGCGCCTTTCGCGCCGCGAGTGGCTCGTTGATGGGCGTTTTTCGTGCGATGACGCGATTGATCTTGGTTGGCCGCTCGAGGAAAGCGATGATTATGAGACCATCGCCGGCTGGATTTTGGAGCTTTGTGACTCGGTGCCCGACATCGGAGAGGTGTTTGAGGTCGCGGGGTACAAGTTTAAAGTTCAGTCGATGCGTGGCCAGCGCATCTCGCTCATTCGCGTGATCGCTCCGGCCGAAACCGATAAGAAGGATTCCGAGTCTTCGGCAGAGAAGCCGGCGGCGTCGGGTGCGGGCTCTGTGGATCCGCACGATGGCGACGAGTAGGGCAAGGAAGAGTAGGGGAGAGTTATGGCAGGCCTGTTCAACATCCTTAAGGTCACCGTCAGCGAGGACAAGATCTGCGCGCATGTGCTGGTGAACCCCGGCATGCCGCTCATGACCTCGGAGGATATCGAGGCCACGGCGCGCGTGTATTACCTGGTGCCGGCGATTGCCAAGCACCTGTGCCTGGGTGATTCCGGTCGCGAGTTCCAGGACTGCATGGGCCAGACCGAGCTCTGCCACCTGCTGGAGCACGTGACGGTTGAGCTCATGAACGAGACCGGTCTTGCCGGTAGCATCTCGTGCGGCCGCACGCGCGTAAGCGAGCACGACGAGCGCGTCTTTGAGGTTGAGCTTTCGTGCCCCGATGACGCGCTGGCCATTGGTGCGCTGTCGTCGGCCACCTTTATGATGGACTGGGCGTACCTGCACGCCGACCAGCCTGCCCCCGACGTGGAAGGCACGGTCGCGGGTCTGCGCAACCTGGTGTTGGGCATGCGCGCCGAGGCCGAGGGCAAGGATCCTCACGAGGCCGTCGCCGCTGCGAACGGCGAAGATGCTGCCGAGGACGAGGGCGCTGACGAGGGCGATGTGCCGGTCGACGCCGAGCTCGTTGCCGATGCGACCGCCGAGCCCCAGGGCGTCCCCAACTTTGACGACGAGCCCCAGGTGGCGATTGATACCGAGGGCGCGGTTGCCGGGAACCACGAGGCCTCCGCTGCCGTCTTTGGCGGTGCGGCAACGGCCCCGTCCGGCTCGGCGCACGAGGGCAACCTGCCGCTCGTCGATGGCGCCGGCGAGAACCCGGCCGCCACGGTCGCCATGCCGGCTATGCCGCAGGAGTAGGCTCACTCGCTTATCACCATCATGTACCTGCGCTTTTACCGTACGCAGATGAGCGCGACGGCAAGTGTTGCGCTGCGGGTATAATGGACAGCATTCAAACGGTGGGCATCGAGGTGCCCGCAGGAGAGGAATGATCATGGGAAAGACTTTCAGCTTTGTCTCCGGTGCGCTCTTTGGTGCTGCCGCCGGCGCTATCATCGGCGTTGCTCTGGCCCCGCGCTCGGGTGCCGAGACCCGCGCCATGGCCGCCGATATCGCCAACGACGCCTGGGACAATATGCGCGACACCTACGAGCACAGCGCCGAGGAGGCCCGTGCTGCGGTGAATGACTTTGGCCCGATGGTCGACGCCAAGACCGATGACCTGCGCGCCAAGGTCGACCTGGCCCGCGAGCGCATGGACCAGCTGCGCGAGCAGCTCAACGACGCCATCTCGGGCGGCAACGTGACGCCCGCTGCCGACGTCGTGGTCGAGAACGTCACCGAGGCCGGCACCGAGGCCACGGAGCCCTCGACCGAGGCATAATGCGCGCCGGGGATTTTGTCGGCGCCAAGATCTATCGCAAGCCTACCGAGGACAAGCGCACCAAAAAGGACGGCACGCCGCGCAGCCCTAAAAAGCTCGGAAAGATTCACTTTCCGGTCTTTACCCCGGGCGGTACGCGCGTGGTCGGCTTTATGGTCCGCCAGTCCGATATCGCGGGTATGATCGAGCGCTCCGACCGATTTGTGGCGCTCGATGCCATCGGCGTCTATGAGGGTGCTGTCGCGGTCGACGACGTCAAGGGCACCTACGATGCCGCCGCGGCCAAGCGCCTCGATATCAACCTGGACGATTGCATCATCTGGGTTGGCATGGACGTGCGCACGGAATCGGGCGATGTCGTGGGCTACTGCTCGGACGTTGAGTTCAAGCCGCGCTCGGGCATTGTGCAGACGTTCTATGTGACCGCCAGCGCCGCATCGAGCATGTTGGTGGGCGACACGCAGGTGCCGCCGACGATGCTGCGCGGCTACGAGAACGGCGCGATGATTGTCTCGGACGAGGTCAAGACGCTTGGGTATTCGGGCGGCGCGGCCGCCAAGGCTGCCGAGGCCAGTGTCGTGGTGGGCGATAAGGTCAAGAAAGGCGCCAAGGTGCTCGATGACAAGGGATCGGTCGCCGTGGACAAGGGCAGCCGCGCACTGGGCAAGCAGCTCGGCAAGACGCGCGGTATGTTCAGGGCCTTTAAGGACGAATATCAAAAGGCGAGCGGGGGCTCGTCAAAAGCTAGCAAATAGCGACGTACCAAATGATGGGAGGCGAGCCGGAGACATGTTGCTCCGGCTCGCTGTGTTTATGGGGGAGGGCACATGCGCCAAAACGGATCTAACTTAAACGGGCACTCGGGCGCGCGTCCGACGGCGCGTCGCGACCTGGGGCAGCTGCCCAGCGGTCAGCGTCGACGTCGCCGTAAGCCCGGTGCGATGTACCTCAACCATAGCCGTGGGTTTAGCGACCGCAGCGCGCGCATCGGCAACGGGCGCTCGCCGCGTCGACCGTCCCGCCTGCCCTATGCGCTCATCGCCGTGGGTTGCGCGCTCGTGCTGTTTATCGCTGCCGTCGTGGGTTACGTCAACCGCAGCGTGGACGTGGAACTCAACGGACAGAAGACCGCGGTGCGCGTGGGCTCTACGTTGCAGAATCTTATCGACGATCAAAGCCTGACCGAAACGTACGACGCCGGCGATCTGCTGGCCGTCGACGACAGCGTGCTCAAGCGCCATGGCGGCGAAAAGCTGTCGGTGAAGGTCGACGGCAAGCGCGTGAAGCAAGGCAAATGGGATAGTCGCGAGCTTACGGGCGGCGAGAAGGTGACGGTCAAGGACGGCCGCAACGTGTACGAAAAGCACGAGGTCCAGGCCACGACTATCGAGCCAAAGCTTAAGGTCGAGGGCACGGGCGCCATTGAGTACGTCAAAACCTGGGGCGTTCAGGGCCGCTCCGAGGTATGGGTCGGCGAGCAGTCGGGCAAGACGCAGGACCGCGGCGAGGTCGTGCCCGCCACCGACTGCGTGGTCGAGTGCGCAAGCGTAGCGCCCAAGGGCAACGAAAAGTACGTGGCCTTGACGTTTGACGAGGGTCCGAGCGGCGCGACCAAGCAGATCTTGCAGGTGCTCAAGGAAAAGGGCGTCACGGCGACGTTCTTCCTTTCGGGCGATGCCGCGGAAGCCTCGCCCGCTACTGCCAAAGCGATTGTCGATGCCGGGTGCGAGATCGGCTCCAACAGCTACAGCGATGATTCGCTCAAGGGCGAGGATCGCGAGACGGTGCGCAAGCAGATCACGAAGGGCACCGAGGCGATTAAGTCGGCGACCGGCGTCGAGACGATGTTGCTGCGTGCCCCCTACGCCGCGTTTGACGAGCAAAACTGGATTGACTCGATGGACCTGGTGTCCGCCGTGGTTTCGTGGAATATCGATTCGGGCGACTGGCTGCTCAACGGCGCCGACGAGCAAGTATCGACCGTGCTCGACTCGATGACGCCGGGCAATATTGTGCTGCTCACCGATAGCGATGAGTGCACCGAGCAGACGCTCGAGGCGCTGCCGCAGATTATCGATGGCCTTGTCGCCGACGGCTACAAGATCGTGACGCTCGGCGACCTGGTCAAGACGGATACGGCATTGAGCAAAAAGCTCACCTCGCTCACCAAGGTTTCCATGCCCAAAAACGCCGTGTTTCCCCAACTCCCCGAGGATGACGACACCACAGAGTAGCCATCGGGGACGTCCTAAACGACCGGTCGTTTAGGGACGGTCTCAGCCGCTTCGTCCCACCGTACTCATCCGGCTCTATGTCACGGATACGTCAGCGTTTGGTATGCCTGCAATGTGCAGCGCATAAATTCGGTGCCGCAGCGCGATGCTGATGCTATAGTTACTGCGGTTAATGAGGGTCAAGAGAAAGGTTACAGGTGAAATCCAAACCTCGACCATACAGTCGATGACCCCATGCAGGTGCTTTCTGCGCGTGCACGGGGTGTGAGCGCCGAGCGGCGTGCCGCCCGCGCATGCGTATACATATCTAAAAGTCCACGGATTGCGTGCCGACATGGTCGCGCGGTCCGTAGGAATAATGATGGGGAGCACCATTGAATTATCTGAGTGAGATGCTCAAATTGCCGGTCTTGGACGTCGACGGCGAAAAGCTCGGCGTGGTTAACGATTTTGGCATTGCAACCGGCGAAGTTTTTCCGCACGTGACGTCGCTCGCGTTCCGTGGTCCCGGCAAGACGCCGTTTATGATCAGCTGGCGCAAATGGGTCGACCGTATCGACGAGACGGGTGTACACCTTAAGACGTCGGCCACCGAAATCCGTTTTTCGTACTTGCAGCCGACCGAACTCTTGCTTGCCCGCGACGTGCTTAACAAGCAGATTGTCGACACGCAGGGCATGAAGGTCGTGCGCGTCAACGACATCAAGTTCTCCATGTCGGGCGAAAATCAGCTGCGCCTGCTGGGTGCCGAGGTCGGCGCCCGCGGTCTGCTGCGTGCAATCAGCCCCACGCTCGAGCACGTCGTCGAGGGCTTTATGAAGCACCTGGGCAAGCCGCTCAGTGAGGACATTATCGCCTGGTCTTACATGGACCTGCTCGATCGCTCGACTAAGAACATCCAGCTCTCGGTGTCGCACAAGACGCTTGGCGAGCTGCATCCTGCCGACATCGCCGACATTATCGAGCAGCTCGACCCGCGCCTGCGTGCGCAGGTGTTCGCGCAGCTCGATACGGCACAGGCCGCCGAGGCCATCTCGGAGTTCGATGACGACGAGCTCATGACCGAGATGCTCGAGGGCCTGTCCGATACCGACGCATCGTCGATGCTGGCCATGATGGACCCGGACGACGCTGCCGACCTGATCGACGAGCTCGATTATGAGAAGGCTGAGAAGCTCCTGCGCCTGATGGGCGTCAAGGAGGAGAAGGCGATTCGTAATCTGTTGGGCTACGAGGACAACACCGCCGGCCGCATCATGACCTCGGAGTTTGTCTCGCTGCCCGCCACGGCGACGGTCGGTGATGCCATCGAGGCGATTCGCAAACTCGACGAGGACTTTGAGAGTGTCTATTACGTCTATACCGAGGATCCGAGCGGCATGCTGACCGGCGTGCTTTCGCTGCGCACGCTGATTGTAGCCGACCGCGACGCCACGCTGGGTCAGCTGGCCTATCGCGACCTGGTCTATGTGTCGCCTGACGAGGACCAGGAAGACGTGACGGACGAGATGACCAAGTACGACCTGGTTGCCATCCCTGTCTGCGACGAGAACCGTCATATCCTGGGTATCGTAACCTTCGACGACGCCATGGACGTTATCGCCGAGGAGCATCAGGAGGACCTGCAGATCGCCGGTGTCGGCTCGGGCGATAGCGCGTCGGACGACTCGACGAACGTGCTCAGCTGGTTCGTGCATCGCCAGTACTGGGTTGTTGTATGGGGCATCGCGTCGTGCATCATGGCAACGGTGCTGGGGACGGCGCTCGGCTCCGCGCATCTGGTGGTGTTCCCCATGTGCGCCATGCCACTCGTGCTGTTGGCGGCCTCGCGCATGGTGTCGTTCGTCAAGAACTACTTCCTGGAGTATGACGGTCACGACGACGAGCCCAAGCCGTATCTGGGGTTCTTCTTCCAGAGCACGGGCATGGGCCTGATTCTGTCACTCGTGACCTACCTGTGCGCCCAGCTGGTGCGCACCGCTGCGTTCCCCGATGCGCCCATGTTTGAGGAGCAACTCTTTACCGGGTGCTTTAATATTGCTGCCATCATTTGCCTGGTTGGTAACATGAGCGCCGTGATTTACCTGATGGTGCTGTTCTGGCGTGACGAGCATGACCTCAACACGTCGGGCACTGCCATGAACGTTATTGCCGTCATGATCTCGTGCGTAGCGTACTGCGCCGCTGCGGTGCTGCTCACCATGTCGGTCATGGGTTAGGTGGTCGCGTGCAAAATACCAAGCAAAAGTCGGGCACCAAGCAAAAGTTGACCATCGCGGCCATCTTTGGCGCTATGGGTCCCGGTCTGCTGGCGGCGCTTTCGGGCAATGACGCCGGCGGCATTGCAACGTATTCCAGCGCGGGTGCCAGCTATGGCTACAAGATGCTCTGGATGCTTCCCGTCATGACTGTGCTGCTCATCGTGACGCAGGAGACCGCGGCGCGCTGCGGCTGCGTCACGGGCAAGGGCCTGGCATCGCTCATTCGCGAGCGCTTTGGCGTGCGCAAGAGTGTACTTGCTATGGCGGCGCTGTTGATCGCCAACACGGCTGTGACCATTTCGGAGTTTGCGGGCATCGCCAGCGGCCTTGCCCTCTTTGGCGTGCCGGCGAGCATTTCGGTGCCGCTGGTGGCGCTGCTGGTGTGGATGCTTACCATGTCGGGCAGCTTCCAGCGCATCGAGAAGATTCTGCTGCTGGTGAGCTGCGTGTTCGTGACCTATATTGTCGCCGCGTTTATGGCTGGCCCCAACTGGGGTGAGGTCGCGGTCGACCTGGTCGTGCCTAACATTCAAAATGACCCCAGCTACGTGTCGCTCGTGGTCGCAACGATCGGTACCACCATCGCGCCGTGGATGATTTTCTTGGCGCAGAACAACGTGGTCGATAAGAACGCGGGCGAGGACGATATCGTGCTGCAGCGCATCGATACCGTGAGCGGCTCGCTTGCCGCCGATGTCATTGCCGGCTTTATTATCATCACGACCGGTACGGTGTTGTTCCCGGCGGGTATTCAGATTAGCGATGCTGCCGATGCCGCCCGCGCGTTGGAGCCTATTGCGGGTCAGTGGTCCACGGTACTGTTTGCCTCGGGCCTGGTCGCGGCGAGCTTCTTGGCTGCCTGCGTGCTGCCGGGCGTTACGTCGAGCGCTATCTGCGAGGCATTTGGCTGGGAGCGCGGTGCCGACCGCAGCTGGGACGAGGCCCCGGTCTATCGCGGCATCATTACGGCCATCATCGGTATCTCTGCCGTGCTGGTGCTTATGCCCGGCGTCGATCTGTTCCAGATTATGATGACCTCACAGGTCATCAATGGTGTGCTGTTGCCCGTGGTTCTGGTGTTCCAGGTGGTTATCGCAGCCGACCGTCACATTATGGGTGCCAACCGCAACGGCCGCGTGTGGAATGTGCTCACTTGGGCGACTATCGGTGTGATTACGGTGCTCACGGTCGTCATGTTTGTTCTGCAGGCGATGGGCTACAGCGCTTAACGCCCACTTTTGCTTCCGAACAGGCCGCAGCGATGGGCTGCGGCCTGTTTTTGTCTGCTATAGGGTGTTAGTTATATAGCAATGGACAAAAAATGCCAAATATGAGTACTGTTGCAAAATAAGTGCCATATCTATCGGCCGGTTTTGAGCAAAAATGGACTCAAAATCAATTTATCTAACCCCCTTTAAAGGGCGTTTGACGGCTTTCAACCTCTTCGAATCGCTCAAAGTAGGCAATTTGCTCTCGATTTTGCTGCTACTAAATTGGTGACAGTACTCATATTTGCCACTTTTTGCCCACGAGGTGTCCAGAGGAGCTCTCGACAAGCATCTAACGCTACAATAACTACCACGTGGCTGGGTTTGCCGGCCGAATGTGCGATGTCGTGGGAGGGGACATGGTCGAGTTTACAAAGACGATTAAAGATCCGTTGGGATTACATGCCCGCCCGGTTGCGCTGCTCTATGACATCATTGCCAAGCATCGTAGCGACGTGTCAGTCAGCATCGGCGATCGCCACACGGATGGCCGCGATGTCATGGGACTCATGGCTCTCTACGGCGAGTGCGGCGAGGATGTTGTGTTCCGCGTTTCGGGCGTGGATGAGGCTTCCTGCGTTACGTCGATCAGAATTCTCTCGCTCTAGGCATGATAGGGCGCGGTAAAGGATGGTCCTTTGCCGCGCCTTTTTGTTTCGTATAGGAAACTTTTTCGAAATCTGAATGGGGACCCTTTCCAAAAAGTTAACCGCGTGCTAGTTTACTAAAGCGAACATAGACGTGGTTAACTTTTATCGCGTCGATGTTGAGGACGAACTGACGTTAGGAGCAACTCATGTCTTGCGGACCGCAGATGCCGGCCATGCCGCTTTCGATGGTAAAAGCGGGCGAAACCGTGCGCGTGTCTCGTGTAAAGGGCAATGAGGACATGAAACACCACCTCAAGGACCTCGGCTTTGTCGAGGGCAACGAAATCCACGTGGTGAGCTCGAGTGGTGCCAATATCATCGTCACGGTGCTGGGCGCACGCTTTGGCATCGATTCCAAGGTTGCCATGCACATCATGACCGTCGGTTAGTCCGAAGCATTTCATAAAAACCGAAAGGGGGACAAGAGGATGAAGACGTTGGGTGACGTTAAGGTGGGCGAGAGCTCTACCATCGTCAAGCTTCACGGTGAGGGTGCGCTTCGCCGCCACCTTATGGACCTGGGGCTCATCAAGGGCGCGTCGTTTAAGGTCGTGAAGGTCGCGCCGCTCGGTGATCCGGTCGAGATCAACGTGCGCGGCTACGAGCTTTCCATCCGCAAGGAGGAGGCTGGCGTCGTCGAGGTCCAGTAAGGGCCGACGGCGAATATTTCTGCAGATAAAGTTAGGTTTTTCTAACTTAATGCTGCAACTTTGAAGCACATTTATCCAGCCTGCGCGGAGAAAGCAGCGCAGGCACACAAGGAAGAAGGATTGAATGGCGGATTCTCAGATCCATGTCGCGCTGGCGGGTAACCCCAACTGCGGCAAGACCACGCTTTTCAACCTGATCACCGGCGCCAACGGCTACGTTGGCAACTGGCCCGGCGTCACGGTTGAGAAAAAGGAAGCCAAGCTCCTAAGCGATAAGAACGTTACCATCACGGACCTCCCCGGCATCTACTCGCTTTCCCCCTACAGCCCCGAGGAGCAGTGCTCGCGCGATTACCTCATGAGCGGCGAGCCCGATGTTGTCGTCCAGGTTGTCGATGCCACCAACCTCGAGCGCAACCTGTACCTGGCGCTTCAGGTTATCGAGACCGGCCTGCCCGTGGTCGTCGCCCTCAACATGGCCGACTTGGTCGAGAAGAACGGTGACAAGATCGACACGGACAAGCTCTCCAAGAAGCTCGGCTGCCCGGTCATGATGATCTCCGCTCTTAAGAACAAGGGCATCAAGGAGCTGTTCGAGCAGGTCAAAAAGTCCGCTGCTTTCAAGGGGCAGGTGCCGGAGCACAAGTTCGACTCCTCCATCGAGGACGTTCTGACGCACATCGAGAACAACCTTCCGGCGAGCGTTCCCGCCAACAAGCGCCGCTATTACGCCGTCAAGCTGTTCGAGCGTGACGCAGACGCCTGCAAGCTCATCAACCTCACCAAGGAGAAGGCCGCTCGCGTGGAGCAGCTGGTCGCCCAGTGCGAGCAGGACTGCGACGACGACGCCGAGTCCATCATCACCGGCGAGCGTTACGGCGTGATTGCCCACATCATTGACGAGTGCCTCACCAAGGCTCCGGCAAAGATGAGCACCTCCGAGAAGATCGACCGCGTGGTTACCAACCGTATCCTGGGCCTGCCGATCTTTGTGGTCATCATGTTCTGCGTGTACTACATCGCCGTTTCTACCTTGGGCGGCACGGTGACCGACTTCACCAACGACCAGCTCTTCGGTACCGACGGTTGGTATGTGCTCGGCCAGGGTCGCGACGCCTACGACGCGGCCGTCGAGGCTGCGGGTGACAATGCCGACTCGGTCGACCCGGCACAGTACGGCCCCTATGTCCCGGGTATCACCACCGTGGTGCACGACGCCCTTGTGGCGGGCGGCACCGAGGACGGTGGCCTGGTCGATTCGCTGGTCTGCGACGGCATCGTCGGCGGCCTGGGCGCCATCTTCGGCTTCGTCCCGCAGATGTTCCTGCTGTTCGTCATGCTGTCCTTCCTGGAGGACTGCGGCTATATGGCCCGCGTCGCCTTCATCATGGACCGCGTGTTCCGTCGCTTTGGCCTGTCCGGTAAGTCCTTTATTCCTATGCTCGTGTCTTCGGGCTGCGGTGTCCCCGGCGTCATGGCTACCAAGACCATCGAGAACGAGAAGGACCGCCGTATGACGGTCATGACCACCACGTTTATTCCCTGCGGCGCTAAGCTGCCGATCATCGCCCTGCTCATGGGCTCCATCATCGGCGATTCTTCCACCACCGCCGCGTGGATCAGCCCGCTCTTCTACTTCCTGGGCGTCTTTGCCGTCATCGCCTCGGGCCTCATGCTCAAGAAGACCAAGCTCTTCGCCGGTCGCCCGACGCCGTTTGTTATGGAGCTTCCTGCCTACCACTTCCCGGCGATCCGTTCTTGGGCGCTGCACGTGTGGGAGCGCTGCTGGGCCTTTATCAAGAAGGCCGGCACGGTCATCTTCGCGTCCACCGTCGTCGTTTGGTTCCTCTCCAACTTTGGTAGCTACAACGGTTCCTTTGGCTTCCTGCCTGCGATGGACGGCATCCCCGAGGAGTTCATGGACTACTCCGTGCTTGCCATGCTCGGCAACCTGATCGCCTGGATCTTCGCCCCGCTCGGCTTTAGCACCTGGCAGGCAACAGCACTGTCCGTCTCGGGTCTTGTTGCCAAGGAGAACGTCGTCGCCACCGCCGGCTCGCTGCTGTCCGTTGCCGATGCCGCCGAGACCGATCCGAGCCTGTGGACCGCGTTCGCCGGCATGTTCCCGACCATGGGCGCTTGCGTTGCCTTTGGCGCTTTCAACCTGCTGTGCGCTCCGTGCTTTGCCGCTATGGGTACCATCCGCAACCAGATGGACTCCGGCAAGTGGACCGCGATTGCCCTCGGCTACGAGTGCGCCTTTGCTTGGGTGATCGGCCTGTTCATCAACCAGTTCTACAACCTGCTTGTTCTTGGACAGTTTGGTATCTGGACGGTGGTGGCCATCGTGCTGCTGGTTGCGATGCTCTTCCAGATTTTCCGTCCCATGCCCAAGCATGCATGGACCGATGAGGACGAGACCAACACTGCTTCCGCCGCAGTTTCCGCTTAAGTCCGAATAAGGATTAGCCTCTTTCCATGAGCCCGGGTGTCCCAGCGACACTCGGGCTTTTTGGTGGGGGAGATGTGGCGTTTCCGCAGATAAAACCGACCAAAATAAACCTGTCCCTTTTTGGTAGGTGGAGAATGGGGTAAAGTAAGTGGAGGTTAACTAGAGGAGGCTTGCTATGGCACCTATCGATATTGTTGTACTGGCTGTTATCGGTATTGCGTTTGTCGCCGTGTGCGTGCGCATCTACCGCAAGGGCACCTGCGCCGACTGCGCTCAGGGCGGCGTTTGCACGGGGCATTGTTCCAACAAAAAGACGTGCGCCGCACTTAAGGGCGTGGACAAAATCGCCGAAGACTTGGGCCGCGGTATCAAATAAGGTCCAGACATCCAAGCGCCTCGCGAGCATCCGTTCGCGGGGCGCTTTGCGCATTTGGACACGAGCGCGGCGAGTTGAAGAGTATTTTTGGGTATCGTTAAATCAGTTGCGGTGGAATACGGACTGTTTTGGCTGTCAAAGGCCTTATCTACTCCGTATTCCACCGCAACTTTTTGTGGGGTGGGCTAGAGACGCTGCATGCGGTACCCGACACCCATGTGCGTCTGAATCATCTTGGGGTGAGAGGGGTCTGCCTCGATCTTCTTGCGCAGGGTGCGCATGAACACGCGCAGGCTCGCCAAATCGCTGTCCCAGCTCGTGCCCCATATCTCGCGGGTGATGAAGGTGTGGGTGAGCACCTTGTCGACGTTTTTCGCCAGAAGGACGAGCAATTTGTACTCGGTTGGGGTGAGCGAGAGCTCGCGTCCGTCTTTCGTCGCGTATCCGGCGGCGTAGTCGATATGCAGCGGACCGTTGTCGAACGTGCTCGCCTCTGCCGACTCGCTCGACGCCATCGAGGAGCGCCTCAAATTCGCACGGACGCGCGCGAGCAACTCATCCACAGAAAAGGGCTTGGTGAGGTAGTCGTCTGCCCCCGCGTCAAGTGCCGCAATCTTGTCGGAATCTTCGGTGCGCGCCGAAATGACGATAATGGGGACTGCCGACCAGCTTCGGATCTTCGTGATGACCTCGATACCGTCAATGTCGGGAAGGCCGAGGTCGAGCATGATGAGGCTGGGGCCGTGCGACACCGCATCCATGATGGCGGCCTGGCCGTTGCAGACCTTGCTCACGACATAGCCGTGGAGGTCAAGCGCGGTCGAAACGAGGTTTTGAACGGTCGGGTCATCTTCGACCAGGAGGATGCGTGGCTTAGCGGCATTATTCATGAATCTCGATCTCCTCGGCGGGCAGGGTAAAACGGAAGACGGCCCCATGGGGGTGGTTGTCGCGAACTTCGATGACGCCGCCATGCGCCTCCACGATGGAGCGGCAGAGCGACAGCCCAAGGCCGATGCTTCGACGCGAATCCACGGGCCGCGTATTGCTTGAGGTGAAGAAGCGCTCAAAGATATGAGGCTTGTCGCAGTCTGCCACACCCGGCCCATCGTCTGCGACGTCCACCACGACGAACGCGCCCTCGCGACGTGCGCTGACGGTGACGGTCGAGTCCTCGGGCGTGTATTTGAAGGCGTTCATGATGAGATTCGTAAGCACCTGCATGATGAGATGGACGTCGATGCGTACCAGCAGGATGTCGTCAGTGTGCTCGATGGTGACGGCACGTCCATGCGATGCTTGGGCGACATGGCTGAGGGCGGCCTCGATGACCTCGTCGATGAGCTCGGATGTGAAGTTGAGGTGAATGGTGCCGTCCTCGACGCGTGTGATGGCGAGGAGGTTCTCCACGGTATCGATAAGCCAGAGGGAGTCGTGGTAGATGGCATCGGCAAGGTCGCAGCGCTGTTCGAGGCTGAGCTTCTCGTCGCTCTTCCGGAGGATTGCCGCAGATCCGGATATAGCCGTGAGGGGCGTCCTCAAATCGTGGCCGATGGAGCGCAAAAGGTTGGCGCGCAGCTGCTCGTTTTTCGCCAGGACCGCGGCCTCCTCGCGCTCTCGCGCCGCCCGGTCGCTTTCGAGGGCAAGCGCGCATTCGCCCACGATGGACAGGACGATGGAGTTCTCAAAGGCCTCGAGTGAACGGCCCTCCAGCGCGATGCCGATGACGCCGAACACCTCCTTTCCCGCGCGGACGGCCAGGTAGAGGCACTGCGCCTCGGGTAGCGTGCGCGTGCTCGCGCCCGCGTGCTTGTTGTTGGTGAAGGTCCAGGTGGCAACCGCGCGCTCGTACTCCGTGAGAATGCTCGCAGATCGGTCCTGCGTCCCGGCGGGCTCGTAGAGCGCGTCTCCCAGCAGGTCTCCGCTTGCCGGATAGAAGACGATGTCGAGCCGCAGGAGCTTGATGAGCTGGCTCATGGCCACGCGGGCGCGCGCCTGGAACCCTTGTGCCTGCTGCAGAAGCTGGTTCGTCTCGAGCAGCACGCGGGTGCGGAACGCGTTCTTCGCCGACGCGCGGGCGTTGTCGGCGATGCGCACGGTGAGCTCGGAGGCGACCATGGCGGTGGCGAACATGATGCCGAACGTGACGAGGTAGCTTCGGTCGTAGCTGTCGAGCGAGAACAGCGGCGTGACGAAGCAGAAGTTGTAGAGGACCACCGAGAGGACGCTCGACACGATGGTGCAGATGCGCCCCGTGGTGGTGACGGCGGTGAGCAGGGCCGTCAGGATGTAGAGCGAGATGATGCTGGAGTCGGCGAAGCCGAGATGCCTGAAGTACGTCCCGATGGCGGTGGCGAGAAGGGAGAGGCCGAGGGTCAGCGCCATGTCGCGCCCTCTCGGCGGGCGAAAGCCGCCGTGCTCGCGACGGTCCCGCCGCCGCGCATCGGGTGCCGCCTGGTCGGGGATGATGTAGATGTCAAGGTTGGGCGCGATGGCGATGAGCTGCTCGACGAGCGATTTGCGTCCAAAGAGCGCGCGGTTCACGCCGTGCAGTTCGCCGGTGCGGCCCATGACGATCTTGGAGATGCCGGAGAGTCGCGCGAACTCGGCGATCTGGAAGGCGATGTCGTCCCCGTAGACGGTCTCCATGTGCGCGCCGAGCTGCTCGGCGAGCGCGATGTTCGCCGAGAGCCTGCTGTGCTCCTCCTCACTCATGCCCTGGGTATGGGGGCCTTCGACGAAGAGCGCGACCAGCTCGCCGCGAAACGCCTTCGCCATGCGCGCGGCTGCCCGGACGATGCGGGGATTGGTCGGCGCCGGGGAGACGCACACGAGGATGCGCTCGCTCGTATAGTAATCGCGGTTGCCCATCACGCGCGCGGCGTCTGCCAGGTGCCCCATGCGGTCGGCGCACTTGCGCAGGGCGATCTCGCGCAGGGCGGTGAGGTTCTCGACGGTGAAGAAGTGGCCTTGCGCCCGTTCCGCCTGAGCCTCGCGGTAGACGAGCCCCGCTTGCAGGCGCTCGAGGAGGTCGGCGGGCTCGATGTCCACAAGTTCAACCTGGTCGGCGTCGTCAAAGACGCGGTCGGGGATGCGCTCGCGCACGACGACGCCGGTGATGGAGGCCACCATGTCGTTCAGGCTCTCGATATGCTGGACGTTGACGGTGGTGTACACGTCTATCCCTGCGCGCAGGAGCTCCTCGACGTCCTGGTAGCGCTTCTCATGCCGGCAGCCCGGCGCGTTGGTGTGGGCGAGCTCGTCGACGAGGATGAGCTGCGGCGCGCGCACGATCGCCGCATCGAGATCGAACTCGGTGAGGGTGATGCCGTTGTGCTCCACGAGTTCAGGCGGCACCTGCTCGAGGCCCCGCACGAGGCGCGCCGTCGCCGGCCGCTCGTGGGGTTCGATGTAGCCGGCCACCACGTCCACGCCGCGTCGTTTCGCGGCGTGGGCCGCTTGCAGCATGGCATAGGTCTTGCCCACGCCGGCCGCATAGCCGAAGAAGATCTTGAGATGTCCGCGCCGTGCATGCTCCTCATCGCCGTCGGCATCGTGCTCGATGGCCTTGAGGAGCGCATCGGGATCGACGCGGCCATCGGTTGTGTCACGTGGCATGAGACTCCCTTCCTTCCGTGGGTTCCCTCGGCGGGCCCGCAACGTCCGCTGCTCGAACAGTCCTGCGCAAGACGGAGCGTCCGCTGGACGCCGAGCTTGCGCATAGGACGAGTATAGCCGTCGAAAGCGGGTTCTCATGTACGTCTACCTGCATCTTTACGTCATCTTAATGCGTGGGCGCGCAACCCTAACACCGCTTTAATGCGCACGGGCGTTTACTGTTCTCATGCCGCGTCCCCTTCGGACGCAGTGTGAGGGAAAGAGGCTTCTTCGAAAGGAGCGGGCGCATGGACGTCCTTATTCCGATCATCGGAATTACCTGCATCGGACTTCTTATCTACTACATCTACATTCTCATGAGGAGTGATTCGTAAAGCATGAGTGCCATCATTCAGTACGCTCTGTACTTTGCCGTCCTCATCGCGCTCGCCATCCCCCTGGGGAAGTTCATGGCGCGCGTCATGGACGGTGAGCGCACGGTTTTGTCGCCCGTGCTTGCCCCGGTCGAGCGAGGCGTCTATCGCCTGCTCCGCATTGACGCGGGGGAGCAGATGGGTTGGAAGCGCTATCTGGTGAGTGTGCTCGCCTTCTCGGGTATCGGGCTCGCGGTGCTCATCGCGCTCCAGATGCTCCAGGCTGTCCTGCCGGGCAACCCGCAGCACCTGCCGGGCGTGCCGTGGGACCTGTCGTTCAACACGGCGGCCTCCTTCATCACCAACACCAACTGGCAGTCCTACTCCGGTGAGACCACCCTGTCCTACCTCGTGCAGTTCATGGGCCTCACCGTGCAGAACTTCGTCTCCGCCGGCACCGGCATCGCGGTCATGTTCGCGCTGATCCGCGGCTTCCGCCAGGTCAAGGAGCAGGGCCTGGGTTCCTTCTGGGTCGACCTCACCCGCACCGTCCTGTACGTGCTCATCCCGCTGAACCTCGTGTTCGGCGTCTGCCTGGCCGCCGGCGGCGTCATCTCCAACTTCCAGCCGGCTCAGAAGGCCGAGCTCGTGGAGCCCGTCGCCGTCCGGCCCAATGCCGACGGCGGCTGGAGCGTCGTCGACGGCGCCCAGATCGAGGGCGACACCGTCAAGGTCGACGGCGAGGTCGTCGAGGGCGCGCGCGTGGTCACCGAGCAGTTCCTGCCCCAGGGCCCCGCGGCCCCCCAGGTCGCCATCAAGCAGTCCGGCACCAACGGCGGCGGCTTCTTCGGCGTGAACTCCGCCCATCCATATGAGAACCCCAGTGCCTTCACCAACATCATCGAGATGACCAGCCTGCTGCTGATCCCGGCCGCCTGCTGCTTCACCTTCGGCATCGGCGTCAGGAACACCAAGCAGGGCAGGGCCATCTTCGCGGCGATGCTTATCCTGCTGGTGGTCTTCACCGGCACCATCGCCGTCAACGAGCACGCGGGCACCCCGCAGCTGGCCGATGGCGGCGCGGTCAATATCGAGATGACCGGCGGCCAGGCCGGCGGCAACATGGAGGGCAAGGAGAGCCGCTTCGGCATCGCCACCTCCTCCACGTGGTCGGCTTACACCACCGCCGCCTCCAACGGCTCGGTTAACTCCATGCACGACTCCTACACCCCGCTGGGCGGTTTTGTCCAGATGCTCCAGATTGCTCTGGGCGAGGTCGTCTTCGGCGGCGTGGGCTGCGGCCTGTACGGCATGATCGGCTTCGCCATCCTCACGGTGTTCATCGCCGGCCTCATGGTCGGACGCACGCCCGAGTTCCTGGGCAAGAAGATCGAGCCGGGCGAGATGCGCTGGGCGGTCGTCCTGTGCCTGGCGACTCCGTTCGCCATTCTGGTGTGCTCGGCCATCGCCTGCATGGTGCCCGGTCTCGCCGACCAGCTCAACAATGGCGGCGCGCACGGCTTCTCCGAGGTGCTGTATGCCTTCATCTCGTGCGGCGGCAACAACGGCTCGGCGTTCGCGGGCATGAACTGCAACATCCCCTGGATCAACGTCATGCTCGGCCTCGAGATGCTGTTCGCCCGCTTCGTGCCCATCGTCGGCACGCTGGCCATCGCCGGCTCGCTGGCCAAGAAGGGTAAGGTCGCCGAGAGCGCCGGTACCCTGTCCACCACCAACGGCATGTTCGTGTTCCTGCTCGTGTTCATCGTTCTGCTGATCGGTGCCCTGAGCTTCTTCCCGGCCCTGGCGCTTGGCCCCGTTGCCGAGTTCTTCCAGATGATTGCGTAAAGGAGGCGCAGATTTATGGCTATGCAAAAAGACATGATGGGCCGCGCGGTCCGCGACTCGTTTGCCAAGCTGGATCCTCGCGTCCAGATTCAAAACCCGGTCATGTTCCTGGTGTGGCTTTCCGCCGTCATGACCTCCGTCCTGGCCGTCGCCTCCGTCTTCGGCGTGCAGGACGCGGGCGTGCCCACCTACTATGTGGTCGCCATCGCGGTCATCCTGTGGCTCACCGACCTGTTCTCGAACTTCGCCGAGGCGCTTGCCGAGGGCCGCGGCAAGGCCCAGGCCGATTCCCTGCGTGCGGCCAAGAAGGATGTCGAGGCCCATCGCATCGAGTCCGTTGAGGACAAGGAGCACTTCACCGTCGTTCCCGGCGCCGAGCTCACGCGCGGCGACCTGGTGGTCGTGCGCGCCGGCGAGCAGATTCCCGGCGACGGCGACGTCATCGAGGGCGCCGCCTCCGTCGACGAGTCCGCCATCACCGGCGAGTCCGCCCCCGTGGTCCGCGAGGCCGGCGGCGACCGCTCCGCCGTCACCGGCGGTACCACGGTGCTGTCCGACTGGATCGTCGTCAAGGTCTCCAGCGAGCCCGGCCAGAGCTTCCTGGACAAGATGATCGCGATGGTCGAGGGCGCCGCGCGCAAGAAGACCCCCAACGAGATCGCCCTGGAGATCTTCCTGGTGGCCCTCTCCATCGTCTTTATCCTGGTCACGCTGGCCCTGTATTGTTACTCCTGCTTCTCGTCCGGCCTTAACGGCATGGCCAACCCCACGTCCGTGACCACGCTCGTGGCGCTGCTCGTGTGCCTGGCCCCCACCACCATCGGCGCCCTTCTGTCCGCCATCGGCATCGCCGGCATGAGCCGTCTGAACGAGGCCAACGTGCTGGCCATGTCCGGCCGCGCCATCGAGGCCGCCGGCGACGTCGACATCCTCATGCTCGACAAGACCGGCACCATCACCCTGGGTAACCGCCAGGCGTCCGAGTTCATCCCGGTCGACGGCGTCGATCCCGCGGATCTGGCCGATGCCGCCCAGCTCTCGTCGCTGGCCGACGAGACCCCCGAGGGCCGTTCCATCGTCATGCTCGCCAAGGAGCAGTTCGGCCTGCGCGGCCGCACGCTCGAGGACAAGGGCATGGAGTTCATCCCGTTCACCGCGGCGACGCGTATGTCGGGCGTGAACTACGAGGGCAATGAGATCCGCAAGGGGGCCGCCGATTCCGTGCGCGCCTACGTGGAGGCGGCCGGCGGCGTGTTCTCCCGGGAGTGCGACGAGGTCGTCGAGCGCATCGCCAAGGCCGGCGGCACCCCGCTGGTCGTGGCCAAGAACCGCCGTGTGCTGGGCGTCGTGTACCTCAAGGACATCATCAAGTCCGGCGTTAAGGAGAAGTTCGCCGACCTGCGCAAGATGGGCATCAAGACCATCATGGTGACGGGCGACAACCCGCTCACGGCGGCTGCCATCGCGGCCGAGGCCGGCGTGGACGACTTCCTGGCAGAGGCCACCCCCGAGGGCAAGCTCGAGAAGATCCGCGAGTTCCAGCGCGAGGGCCACCTGGTCGCCATGACCGGCGACGGCACCAACGACGCGCCCGCTCTGGCCCAGGCCGACGTCGCCGTGGCCATGAACACGGGCACCCAGGCCGCCAAGGAGGCCGGCAACATGGTCGACCTCGACTCCAGCCCCACCAAGCTCATCGATATCGTGCGCATCGGCAAGCAGCTGCTCATGACCCGCGGCTCGCTCACGACCTTCTCGGTGGCCAACGACGTGGCGAAGTACTTCGCCATCATCCCGGCCCTGTTCTCGCCGATCTACCCGGGCCTCGGCGCGCTCAACATCCTCGGTCTGGCAGGCCCGCTGTCCGCGGTTCTCTCGGCCATCATCTACAACGCGCTCGTTATTATCGCGCTGATCCCGGCCGCGCTGAAGGGCGTCAAGTACCGCGAGGTCCCGTCCGGACAGCTGCTGACCCACAACCTGCTCGTGTGGGGCCTGGGCGGCATCGTGGCCCCGTTCGTATTCATCAAGCTCATCGACATGCTGCTCGCGTTCTGCGGCATCATGTAAGTGGAGGTCTGTATGTTCAAAGGTGTCGCATCGCGCGCACTGGGCGTGTTCGCGCTGTTTACCGTCGTCTGCGGCCTGGGCTACACGCTCGTCGTGACCGGCATCGCCCAGGTCGCGTTCCCGTACCGGGCGAACGGCTCGCTCATCAAGGTCGACGGCAAGGTCGTGGGCTCCGAGCTGATCGGCCAGAACTTCGAGGATGGGGACCACATGTGGGGCCGCATCCAGAACGTGTCGGTGGTCGAGGACGAGAACGGCGAGCTCATGGCCTACGGCGCCCCGTCCAACCTGTCCCCGGCAAGTGAGGAGTACCGGCAGCTCGTGGACGCGCGCGTGAAGAAGATCCGCGCCGCCAACCCCGATGCCGATACGGACGCTGTGCCCGTCGACCTGGTGACCTGCTCCGGTTCCGGCCTCGATCCCGAGATCTCTCCGGATGCAGCCGAGTACCAGGTACCGCGCCTGGCAAAGGCCACGGGCAAGAGCGAAGGCGAGGTGCGCGACATCATCGCCCAGTGCACCAAGGGCCGATTCCTGGGCGTCTTCGGCGAGCCCACGGTCAACGTGCTCAAGGTGAACCTCATGTTGGACGGCACGCTGTAGGCCATGAGCCTGCCGGCCTTGCGACGATGGCCGGCGCCTTGGAAAAAGAGTCTTGGGACGAGGGTAGCATCGCCGATCGCGCCGAATGGCTTGCGAACAAGGCGTTGGAGGTCTGGCGCTAGGCTCTACCCGCGTCCCATCTCGAAGATGCCTGCGGTGTCGGAACCCGCATCCATGACGGATGTTGTCGGCTCTTCCAAAGGCGAGGCACCGGTGGCGCTTCCGTCATCGGTGCCTCAACCCCCCTCGCCGAGAGCCAGGAAGAGCCCCATCACGAGCTCGACCCTCTGCTGCAAGGACCCGCTCAGCTCGCCGTAGGAGGCCGCCAGATGCACCTCTTTGGACAACTCCGACATCGAGTCCTTCAACGCCTTCTGAACGCTCACGGAGGGCCTCACCTCAACCTGAGCATCGGTGAGCTTGGCGATGATGTAGTCCTGCCTGCTCATGCCGTTCCAGGCGGCCATCTCGCATATGAGCTTATGCTCCTCGGGCGTGCAGCGGAACGCCATCGTCTTGCTGCGCTTGCGGGCGCTGTTCTCGCACGGCATCCTTCTTACCCCCTCGCCCCGTCGAGCGCGGCTGCCATTTCGTCCTGCTTCGTGGGGAACAGATGCGCGTAGCGGTAGGTGATGTCCACCGCCTCGTGGCCCATGCGCTCGGCGATGGCAAGCGCGGAGAAGCCCATCTCGATCAGCAGACTCACGTGACTATGACGTATGTCGTGTATGCGGATGCGCTTCACTCCCGACGCCCTGCACCCGCGCTCCATCTCGTGGGCCAGGAAGTGCTTGGTCACGGCGAACAGGCGCTCGTCGGGGGCGACGTCGTCTCGCAGCTCCAGTAGGCGAGGATCTCGCCGTAGGTGATGAGGTCGTGGGCCTTCTTGATGCGCTCAACCCAGCACGCTGCGAGCATCGCGACACCCCAGAGCACGAGAGCGAGCACGAAGGTGGGCACGGTTTGCTCGAGCGGCCAGTCCCAGGCGAACGCCTGCACGGCGACCCATATGAGCGCTGCCACCATGAGCAGCAGGAATCCGAGCGTTACGCAGCTCAGACGCTTCATGGTTTCAATATCGCGATCGATGGTCTCGTTCATGGTTTCCACGTCTCCTTTGATGAGGGAGTCCACGGTCGCGCCGAAGATCTCGGAGAGCAGGAGCAGGCTCTGGACGTCGGGGTAGGTCTTGCCGTTCTCCCACGAGCTGATCGTCTGGCGGCTCACGTACACGCGCGCAGCGAGGTCGTCCTGCGACATGCCCGCCGCAGCGCGCAGCTCGCGTATCCTCCCGCCGACCTCCATGCCCGCTCTTCCTCCGTTCTCCTCGGCGCGGCCCCTTACGGGCCAGACCATGGCACGTCTCGCGGAATCGTACCATCAAAGGGTCCCGACACCGGTCCCCACAGGGCGAGAAACGCGCGTCAAGAGTTCTTTACGTGGCCTCTACCTGCGGCTTTCCGAAGCGCACGTGGCCCAGTCGACGGCCGCGGCGTCGCTTTCACGGCGGACGAGAAGAACAACCGCGCATGCACCTCCACCAGCGCCTTTCCACATTCTCGCGAGAGGCTGTCGACAACCTTCCGGCGCCCCGCGCGTTCCGTTGCCCAGCGTTCCAAAGCGGTTCATGCCGAGAAGAGCGCCCGGAGGCCCCAATGTGGAAAGCTCCCGCATGCCGCCCATATAATGGACGCACGGGGCGAGAAGAGCCGTGCGCCCATGCGTCGGCCCAGGCTCGCGGGAGCCTCCAACGGCGCCGCCCGGGCTACGTCGCCGTCGAAAGGATCCAGATGGTCACTCATATGCTCGGCACGGGCGCGCGGACGGCGGTGCTCCTGCACGGGGGCGGCCTCTCGTGGTGGAACTACCGGGCAGTCGCCGGCCTGCTCGCCGCCAACGGGTACCGCGTCGTGCTCCCCACGCTCGACGGGCACGCCGGCTCGGACCGCCCGTTCACGTCGATCGAGGACAACGCCTCCGAGCTCGTTGCCCTCATCGACCGCGAGCTCGGCGGGCACGTCGACGCGCTCGGCGGCGTCTCCCTCGGGGCGCAGGTCGCCCTCGAGGCCCTCGCGCAGCGGCCGCGGATCGCGGAGCGCGCCGTCATCGAGAGCGCGCTCGTGCTCCCCATGCGCGCCGCCCGCGCCCTCGACGCGCCCGCCGTCGCCCTGAGCTACCCGCTCGTGCGGCACCCCTGGTTCTCGCGGGCGCAGTTCGCGAGCCTCCATCTCCCCGAGGAGCTCTACGAGCCCTACTACCGCGACAGCTGCGCCATCTCGAAGCGGGACATGATCGCCTTCATGCGGGCGAACAGCTCCTACCGGCTGAGGCCCGAGCTCGCTGGCTGCGGGGCGCGGGCTACCACCCTTGTCGGCGGGAGGGAGCCCCGCGTCATGGTGCGCTCGGCGCGCGCCCTGGCTGAGGCCATGCCGGGCAGCATGCTTGTCGAGCACCCTGGCTGGCGGCACGGCGAGGCGAGTCTGTGGCACCCCGAGGTCTACCTTGAGGCGCTCGAGGGTCGCCCATAAGCAAGCGCCCGAGCACCGCTACGGCAGATGCAAGGCGTTGCGTATCAAAATAGGACGAAAAGAACGCCCGCGCGGCGCCTCCCCGGGCGGGCCGCCCAAAAGGCAGTCCCCACGGGCGCCCGTCGCGCACGCCTCAGTGTTGACCAATGTTCAATCGAGGTGTACCATCCGTCACGAGGAGGTGGCCGACGTGACCAGAATCGTGATGGACCCCGGGGAGCGCAGGCGCGAGCTGCTGGCGTGCGCCATGAAGCTCTTCGCCGAGGAGGGCTACGACAACGTGTCCGTGCGGGCCGTGGCGCGCGCCGCCGGCGTGGCGCCGGGGCTCGCCTACCACTACTTCGACTCCAAGGAGAAGATGTTCGCCGAGGCCATCGGGGACTACGCCC